>CAZIXL010000420.1:0-3727 GCA_964542885.1 uncultured bacterium | reverse complement strand
GAAACCTGGCCGCGCTGCAGCAGATCCTCGGGCACGCGAGCATCGAGACCACGCAGCGGTACGCCCGGCTCTCGGACGAAGCGGTGATGCGGGAGGCGTTGAGGGTGTCTGTCAGCTCCGCCAGCGCAGGTAGCTAGTGGAGCCCGAGGGAAGGCGTAAATAGCCCGGATGGTTCGAGTCGAACGAACCTACGCCGCGGAGTGTGCACGCGGAGGCCCACCGGGGAGTCCGGGCGTTCGCGAGTATAGTGGGCGGTCACGTCGCGTCAACACGCGAAGCATGAGGGTCCCGAGAATGCCTAAGTACGCTGATGGGAATGCGGTGATGCTCGGGGATCGGGTGAGGCTGGGTGCTGACGCCGAAGGGACCGTCGTTCTGGTCGTAGAGGATCGGCAGGTCGCCGCGGACTGGCCGGAGCCCGACTGGAGCTTCCTGGGGAAAGGAATCATGGCCGTGTTTCCGAAGTACGGGCCGATTCACTGGGAAGAGCCCGAGGACGAACCCGACCTCGTTTTGGTGGCCCGGGGCGAAGAGATGGCGTAGCCGCGGCCGTAGCCAAGCTCTCGCGGCCCTTCGCGGAAAGTGCCACCGCGACCCCGCGCAATCCGAAGCAGCACAATTGATTGAGCCGCCCGCGCACGCTTGAGGGACGCGCAGCAAGCAGCACGTTCCCAAGCCGTCACCTTCGCTCGCCATCGCACCGGGCCGCAGTGCTCGCCGTAGGAGATGCGGTTGTCGTGGAAGCGGGCGCGCCGGGGGTAGGCTTCTGGTCCGAAACGAGCGGTGATGCCGTCGAAGCTGGATCTTGCGTGGGGATGAGTCGCGTGCGAAGTCGTAGCGGAATGCGGGCCATCGGTCGTCGTGGGGCCCACGAGAGGGTGTCGCGCGCCATCCTCCTGGCGCTGCTCGGCACCGCCACTTCGCTCGCGCTCGCCGGTGCGGGCCCTGCGGAGACCGCCGGCCGTACCGGTCGGCTGGAACTGCCGCCGGCCGCGCAGGAGTACGTCGACCGGCTCGCGTCGCTCTCTCCAGACCGGGGGCCGGCCGCCGTCGAGTCTCTGTTCGTGCTCGCGACACGCGCGGCCGACGCGCTGACGCTCCCCGACGAAAGCGGGGGGACCAACACCGTCGAGGTCATGGACGACTCCGTCGCCGCGCTCGCCGCGCGACTCCTGCCCGGGATCTCGATCCTCCGGTCCAGCGAGCGCAACGGCGCCGTGCCCGACGATTCCTTCTTCCTCGATCTCTCGCGTCGTCGCGGCACCCGGTCCGACGTCGAGTTTTTTCGCGTGCGGGTCGAGGCCGTCGACGACGCGGGGTGGCCCGCCTGGGTGGAGCAGACCTGGGACTACGGGGGCTGCACGCGCTTCGGCTCCGGTCGGATCGTCGAGGAATGGGCCGCCTGGAGGTCGTACGCGAATCGCTTCCCCGGCCACTACGCCGCGGCGCTGGCCGAGGCGGTGGAGTCGCTCCAGCGGGAGTTCCTCGAAGGCGACTGCGTGTGCGGCGGGCGAGAGGACCTGCTACGAGAGTTGCGCCTTTTCGTCCAACGGTTCCCGGACGACGAACTCCTGCCGGCCGTCCGAGCGCGCATCGCGCAGGTCGAAAGCGGTACTGCCCCCGTCCGCGAGAACTGCCGGCCCGGCTGAGCCCGGCGCCCTCCGCGTCGCTCGCGATCCGCGACCGATGCCGGGCGTCGCCCGCACCCGCGCATGCCCCACGGCATGTTCCGGTCCCATCACCCGGCCCGCCTGACACCGCCGCGCAGGGCCATCCGGCGGCGCCCACCCCGCACTTTCCGCCACTTGCGCGGCGATCGCGCCCGGCTTCAGCGCGACCGTCGCCCACCGACACTCGGGGAGTCGCCGTGATCACACGGCTTCCTTCCAAGGAGGACTCCCCGATGCAGCGCGCTCTCTCGACGGTCGCGGGCCTGGTGCTGGCCTGCGTGCTGTTCTCGCCCGCGTCCGCCGGCGTCTCGCCCTACGTTCGCGTGGACTTCAGTGGCAACCAGATGAAGATGACCGACCTGAACGCGCACATCGACAACGCGTCGAAGGCGTTCGCCACCGCCGGCTACCCCGCGGACTTCAAGGACGTGGGCGCGGCCTACGGGCCGGGCGTCGCGGCGGGGCTCTGGCTCACGCCGTCGTTCCGCGTGGGCGCGACCTACTCGTACATGAAGGGCGCGCTGGTCAACTCCGTGCACGCGCCGGGCGACCTCTTCTACTACGACGAGTTCCAGCTGCGCATGTCCGAGCTGGGCGGCGAGGCCGCGCTGCGCTTCAACCGCTTCGGCGGGTTCGCGGTCGGCGCCACCTACGCGCAGGGGCGCGCGAAGTTCTACGAGGGCTACTCCTTCGAGGACTACGTGATGTCCAGCTTCTACTACGAAGACGGCTACGCGGACCGCGTCGTGCGCACGTACGGCGGCTACGTCGGGTTCGAGCAGACCAATCCGCAGGGCGTGGTCGGCTACGTCCACCTGGGCTACCGCTACCGCGACGCGGGGCGCATGCCGGGCTACGTGCTCGTCTCCGATGGGGTCACGACCACGCAGGTGACGAGCCGCACCGGTTGGCTCGACTACAGCGGCATCTACGTCAAGCTCGGCGCAGGCTTCGACTTCTTCTCGTCGCACTGAGGGCGGCTCGTACCGCGGCATCGGCCGGGGGGCCGCGCCGCCCGCGGCCGCCCCGGTCGCGGGCGGGCCGCTGGGCGCGCGGCGCCGGACGGGGTAGGCTGCTCGCGCCATTCGAACCCGCCGGAGTGCTCGCGTGCCCGCACCCGGCCGGCATGTCCCGCACGAACGAGATCGCACGATCCGGAGCCTGCCGATGACCGACGCCTCGGTGACCGAACTTCTGAAGAAGCTTCACGAAACGCTCGCCGGCGCCACCGCGCCCACGGCGATCTCGGCCGACGACCGCAAGCTGCTCGAGCAGCTCTCCAGCGACATCCAGAAGCTGCTGGGACCGGAAGAGTCCATGACCGAGCCGCGCTCGCTCGCCGAGCAGCTGCGCGCGGCGGTCACGCGCTTCGAGGTCACGCACCCCGACCTCACGGCCACCATGTCGCGGGCGGCGAAGACGCTCGGCGACATGGGCATCTAGCGCGGCCCGTGCGACGCGCCTCGCGCGACGCGCCCATTTCTTGACTTGCATGACCGCCGCGACGGGGCATCATTGGCCCGTCGCGCCGCCGGTCTCCCCCTGAGTGGCGCGCGAACGAGGTCAGCATCGTGACGACTTCCACTCGGGCAACGCGTCTCGCTCCCTTCGCACTCGGCCTGCTGCTGGCAGCCGCGGTGGCGCTGGTGGCGGTGGGCGCGGCCGACGCGGCGATCCAGCGCAGCCGTTCGGGCGGCGATCGCGCCAGCGGGACGATCCGATACAAGGGGGCGCCCGGCGCGTCGCACGCCTACCGCGGCGGCTCGGGCTTCGCGCGAGGCTACCGCGGGCCCACGTACCGCGGCGCCCCCGCCTATCGCTCGTACCCACGCTCCGGCTACCGGTCGGGCTACCTGTACCCGCAGAACCACAACTACTGGCGGGGCTACCGCCGCATCTACCGGCCGCGCGGTTACGCGAGCCTGCGGATCGGCTTCGGCTACCCGCGCTACTACGCTCCGTCCTACCCCTACGGCACCTACTGCCCGTACGTGGACGGCGACACCTACTACTACGACTCGACGCCGCGGGTCATCGAGCGCCGGGTCGTCGTCGAG
>CAZIXL010000419.1:0-3737 GCA_964542885.1 uncultured bacterium | reverse complement strand
ATGCCCGCGCCGCCGAGTTCCGCATGTACCCCTTCGGCGCGAACGGCGTCACGGTCGAAGTGCGGACGGCCGAGGAGACCTGGAACCTGACCGTCCGGGCCCCCGACGACGCGCCGCTGGCGCCGGGCGCCTATCCCGACGCGGTCGGATCGTGGTACGCGCGCGCCTCCGATGCGGTGTTCGACATTCAGCTCTACGGCCTGGGCAGCGATTGCGCGCTCTACGGCGTGGGGGCGTTCACCGTCCACGACATCGGGCGCGATTCGGCGGGCGTCGTGAACCGGCTGTGGCTCTCGTTCGAGGATCGCTGCGACGCGGCCGCGCCCGCACTGACCGGCGAACTCCGCATCGGCACCTTCGACGCGGCCACGCCGACGATCGTGAGCCGCCGGGAGGCGACGTTCGAAGGCGGGGTCGTGCACCTCGCCTGGCGCGTCGCGCCGGGAACGAGCGGGGCCTTCCGCGTGGATCGCCACGCGCCGGGGGACGCGGCGGGTGAATGGCGGCCGCTCGCGACGCTCGTACCCGGTGACGGCGGGAACCTGGCCTGGACGGATGCCGACGTGGGAATCGCGGGCGCCTACGCCTACCGACTGGTCGGCGACGGCCCTGCGGGGGGCGTGCTGGACCAGGTCGACGTGCAGGTCGGCGGCGCCTCGCCGTTCGCGATCGCCTCGCTCGGGCCCAACCCGGTCCGCGACGCCCTGACCCTGCGTGCTTCGGCGCCGCAGGCGGAACCGGTCGAGGTGACCGTCGCCGACGTGAGCGGGCGAATCGTACTGCGCCGGACGCTGGCGGCCACCGGAGCCGCGCCGCACCAGTGGGACCTGCCGCTGCCGCGCTCGCTGCCGGCCGGGATCTACCTGCTCCGGGCCCGGTGCGGGGACGTGTCGCAGGTCCGGCGCTTCGTTCGCGTTCGGTGAGCCGGTTCGCGGCGGCGGGCCCTTGCCGCGGGGCCCGCCGTCCCGCCGGCCCGCGCGCGATCCCGGCGGCGTCCGGTGCTGTTGACGCCCGCACGGGGCCTGCCTACTATGCCCGCCCCGATTGAGTGCGGAAGTGGCGGAACTGGCAGACGCACTAGATTCAGGTTCTAGCGCCCGCAAGGGTGTGGGGGTTCAAATCCCCCCTTCCGCACCATCGATCCTTTTCCTCGACCCCGGGCCCCGCTCACGGGGTCCGCGCGGGCGCTCCCGGCGCCCCGGCGGGTCGCGGACGCGGGCGAACGGCGAATGATCGGCCGGCCGGCGAGGACGGCGCCATGACCTCCGACGAACGCGAATCGCCCGACCGCCTGGTCGCCCAGAACCGCCGCGCCAGCCACGACTACTTCATCCTCGACACGATCGAGGCGGGGCTCGTGCTGGTGGGCACCGAGGTCAAGAGCCTGCGCGCCGGAAAAGCCAGCCTGGCCGAAGCGTACGCCGCGATCGAGAACGGCGAGGTGTTCGTGCGCCAGATGCACATCCCGCCGTACGAGCAGGGCAACCGCTGGAACGTCGATCCCGTGCGCACCCGCAAGCTGCTGCTGCACGCCGTCGAGATCGCCAGGCTCCACAAGGCGGTGGCGCAGAAGGGGCACACGCTGGTGCCGCTCAAGCTCTACTTCTCGAAGGGGCACGCGAAGCTGCTGCTCGGGATCGCCAGGGGCAAGAAGTCGCACGACAAGCGGGCCAGCATCGCCGAACGCGACGCCCGGCGCGAAATGGACCGCGCGCGCCGGGGCGGGGAGCGCGACCGGTGAGGCGCACGCTGCTCGCGACGCTGCTGGCGCTCGCGGCCGGCGCCGCGCCCGCCGCGCGTGCGGCCGTGCCGGAGGCGGGCGCGTCGGCGCCGGTCACGCGCATCGGCGACGCGGGCTACGTGGGCGCGAACGACCTCGCGCGGCTGCTGGACGGCGCCAAGTTCTGGCGCGCGGACGTGCGCAAGCTGGTCATCCGCACCCCGGAGCACCGGCTCACGTTCACGGTCGACGTGCCGATCGTGATCCTCGACGACCGCACGCTGCGGCTGGACGCGCCGGTGCGTTCGAAGGGCGGCGAGCTGCAAGTGCCGGTCTCGCTGGTCGCGATGCTGCCGAAGGACTCGACCGGCGTGCGGCTGCGCTACGACGCGGCCGCCGCGCGCGTGCGCGCCACGCCGCCGGGCGGCTGGGTGGGCGCCCCGGTGGTCGCGGTGGCGGGCGACGTGACGCGCGTCACGATCCTGGCCGAGCGCCCGCAGGCGGCGGCGGTGGTCGGGCGCGCGCGCCGGCACTTCCGGGTGCGCATCCCCGGTGCGCTCGCGGCGTCGCTGCCGGTCACGTTTCCCGACGGCTCGCTCGTGCGCGGCGTGCGCCGGCTGCCGGGCACCGACGGCGTGACGCTGGAGTTCACGGTGGCGAGCGATGCCGAGGGCTTCCGCGAGAGTGCGGGGCCGGGCCGCTGGACGCTCGAGTTCTCGCGCTCGGGCGGGCTCGAACGCTTCGCGCCCGAAGGTCCCCCGGGCCCCCGGCCGCTGCGCGTGGTCGTGCTCGATCCCGGCCACGGCGGCGGCGAATCCGGCGTGCAGGTCGACGGCGCCGTCGAGAAGGACCTGGCGCTGTCGCTCGCGCGCCAGCTCGCCGGCGACCTCGAGCGCCGCGGCGTGCGCACCGTGCTCACGCGCTCGGACGACCGGGCGCTGACGCAGGAGGAACGGGCCGAGATCGCGAACCGCGCGCGGGCCGACGTCGTGCTGTCGCTGCACTTCGACGGCTTCGCGGGCTCGACCGCGAGCGGCGCGACGGCGTGGTGCCCGCCGGCCTCGTTCGCCGAGCCGGCCGCCGACGCTCGCGCGGCCGCGCTCGCGCCGGTCACGCTCACCCCGTGGCGCGACGTGGCCCTGCGGCACGCGGTCGAGAGCCGCGCGCTCGGCGAGGCCGTCACCGCGGCGCTCGAGCAGAACGGGCTCGGGCCCGCGCGCGTGCGCGAACGGCTCACGCGGCCGCTGCTCGGCGTGAACGCGCCCGCGCTGCTGCTCGAATGCGCGACGCTCACCTCGCCCGCGGACCTCTCGCGGATCACCTCTCCCGAAGGAATGCGCGACCTGGCCCGGGCGATCGCCGACGGCCTGTTCGCGTACCAGCGCCATGAGTAGGGCCCCGCGCGGCTGGATCCTGCTCGTGGTGCTCGCGGCGATGGCCGCGGCCGCGTGGTTCGGCTGGCGCGAGTCGCGCAAACGCTCCGACACGGCCGCGATCGCCGCGGCGGAGCCCGACACCGCGCAGGCGGGCGTGCGCGCGATGACGCTGTGGTTCGCCTCGCCCGACGGCGACAGCCTGGTGTCCGAGGCGCGCGAGCTGCCCGAGCGCGAGGGCCTGCACGACCGGCTCGCCTCGCTCGTCGCCGCCCTCGCCGACGGACCGGCGCGCCGCGGCCTGCCGGTGCTGCCCGTGGGCACGACGGTGCTGCACGCCTACCTCGCCGACGACGGCCTGCTCACGCTGGACCTTTCGCGCCCGTTCCAGCAGGGTTTCCGCGGTGGCACACGGGCCGAGGTCTTCGCCGTGGACGCCATCGTCCGCACGCTGCGCGCCAACGAACCCGGGGTGCGGAGCGTGCTGATCACCTGCGGCGGCGCGCCGCTCGCGACCCTGGGCGGTCACCTGCCGCTCGACCGGCCGCTGCCGGTGCGCGCCCAGGGGGAATGAAAGGACCGCATGCCCACCACGCACGATCCGCGACCCATCGGGGTGTTCGACTCCGGCATCGGCGGCCTGA
>CAZIXL010000418.1:0-3748 GCA_964542885.1 uncultured bacterium | reverse complement strand
GCCGCTCTCGTCGGTCGGCTTGCCGACGAGCACGAACACCCACGGCCCCGGCCCCGCGGGCACGCGCGAACGGATCACGCCGTCGGCGGGTGCGAGCCCGACGGCCATCGCGTTGACGAGGCAGTTCGTGTCGAAGCCGGCGTCGAAGACCGTGTCGCCGCCGAGGTTCGGCACGCCGAGCGCGTTGCCGTACGCGGCGATGCCCGCGACCGCGCCGCGCATCACGTCGCGCGCGTGCACGCCGCCGGCCGGGTCGCCGAAGCGCAGGCTGTCGAGCACGCCCACCACCTCGGCGCCCATGCAGACGATGTCGCGAACGATGCCGCCGATGCCCGTCGCCGCGCCTTCGACCGGCAGCACCTGGCTCGGGTGGTTGTGGCTCTCGTGGCCCAGCACCAGCACGAGGTCGTCGCACGGCGCGGGCAGCGCCACGACGCCCGCGTCCTCGCCCGGGCCGATCACGACCTGCGGCGCGCGCGTGGGCAGGCGCTTGAGCAGGTGGCGCGTCGACTTGTACGAGCAGTGCTCGCTCCACAGGATGCCGAACAGCACGGCTTCGGCCCAGCGCGGCGGGCGCCCGAGCAGCCGCCCGAGCAGCGTCACCTCGTCGGGCTCGAGCGCGACGCCGCGCGCGCGCAGCGCGGACGACACCGCGGCGGGATCGGCCGCCTCCTCGATCGACCAGGCGGCCGTCGAGGCCGCGAGCGCGACGCTCACGTCAGGGGTTCCTCGGCGCGCGCGAAGATCGCGTCCACGCTGCGCAGGTAGTGGTCGAGAGCGAAGCACGCCGCCAGCGCCTCGGGCGCGAGCGCCGCGGCCACCTCGGGGTCGCCCGCGAGCGCCTCGCGGAACGGCGGCCCGCCGTCGGCGGCCGCCAGCGCGTGCCGTTGCACGATGCGGTAGGCGTCGTCGCGCGCGAGCCCGGCGCCCGTCAGCGCCAGCAGCACGCGCTGCGAGAACACGAGCCCGCCGCCGGCTTCGAGGTTCGCGAGCATGCGCGCCGGGTGGACGCGCAGTCCCTCGAGCACGCCCGCCAGGTCGTGCGCCATGAAGTCCAGCACGAGGAAGGCGTCCGGCAGGATCACGCGCTCGACGGACGAGTGGCTGATGTCGCGTTCGTGCCAGAGCGCCTGGTTCTCGAACGCCGCCTGCGCGTAGCCGCGCAGCAGCCGCGCGAGCCCGCACACGCGCTCGCAGCGGACCGGGTTGCGCTTGTGCGGCATGGCCGAGGAGCCCTTCTGCTTCGTGCCGAACGGCTCCTCGGCCTCGCGCACCTCGGTGCGCATCAGGTGCCGGATCTCGAGCGCGACCTTGTCGAGCGTCCCGCCCGCGATCGCGAGCGCCGCCACGAGCGCCGCGTGCCGGTCGCGCTGGACGACCTGGTTCGCCACCGGCTCGGGCGCGAGCCCGAGGGCGGCGAGCGCCTCCACCTCGACCGCGGCGTCGAGGTGGACGAGCGTCCCCACCGCGCCGCTGAACTTGCCCGTCGCGCACTCCTCGAGTCCCGCCTGCACGCGGTCCATGGCCCGGCCCAGCTCCTCGCTCCAGAGCAGTGCCTTGAGCCCGAACGTGATCGGCTCCGCGTGCACGCCGTGGCTGCGCCCGACCATGGGGGTGCGGCGGTGCGCCTGCGCCAGCATCCACGCGGCACGCCGCAGTCGCGCGAGCCCCGGCACGAGCACGCGGCCCGCCTCCTGCAGCTGCAGCGCCAGCGCCGTGTCCACCAGGTCCGACGAGGTCATGCCGGCGTGCAGGTGGCGCGCGTCGTCGCCCACCGACTCCGCGACCATCGAGAGGAATGCGATCACGTCGTGGTGCACGTCGGCTTCGATCGCCAGCATGCGCGCGAGGTCGAGTCGCGCCGCCCCGCGGATCCGCGCCGCCGTTCCCGCGGGCACGTCGCCGCGGCGCTCCCGCGCCTCGGTCGCGGCCAGCTCGACGCGCAGCCACGTGTCCAGCCGGTGCGCGTCGCTCCACACCGCCGCCATCTCGGGTCGGGCGTAGCGGTCAATCATCGCGTTTCGGCGCCTCCTCGAGCGGCACGCGGAGCGTGAGCGTCGCGCCGTCGCGCTCCACGTCGAGCGCCAGCACGTCGCCGACCTGCGCGCCGTAGATGCTCGCCTGGATGTCGTCGACCGTGTTCGTCTTCCGCCCGTTCACGCGCCGGATGCGGTCGCCCACCTTGACCCCCACCCGCGCCGCGGGGCCCGCCGGGTCCACGCGCGTCACCACGATCCCCGTGGGGTCGCTCCAGCCCAGGCGCCGTGCGATCAGCTCGGTCACGGGCTGCACCTGCATGCCCGGCCACGCCTGCCGCACGCGGCCGTACTTGCGGATCTCGCCCAGCAGCCGCTTGGCCATGTTGATCGGGATCGCGAATCCCAGCCCGATCGAGCCGCCGCCCGAGGTGAAGATGAACGTGTTGATCCCGATCACCTCGCCGTCGCCGTTCACCAGTGCGCCGCCACTGTTGCCGGGATTGATGGCCGCGTCCGTCTGAATCATGTTCTTGTAGATGCCGCCGCCCCGGTCGGACGCCTCGCTCTTGATGTCGCGCCGGGTCGCGCTGATCACGCCGGCCGTCACCGTGGGCTGCGTGTCCTCGAGCAGCATGCCGAACGGGTTGCCGATCGCGATCGCCCACTCGCCCACCACCAGCGAGTCGCTGTCCCCGAGCGGCGCCACCGGCAGCTTCGTGCCGTCCACCTTGAGCACGGCCAGGTCGTAGACCGGCGAGTCGCCCAGCACCTTGCCGTCGAGCGTGCGGCCGTCGGGCAGGTTCACCTTGATCTCGTCCGCGTCGCGGATCACGTGCGAGTTCGTGAGCACGAGCCCCGACGGGTCGACGATCACGCCCGAACCCATGCTCGAGACCTTCTGGCGGTACTCGGTGCGCGGGAAGAAGCGGTCGAAGAACTCGTCGCGCATCATGCCGCCGAACGGGTCGGCCCGCACGACGCGCGTCGAGACCACGCCGACCGAGACGACGGCCGGGCTCACGCGCTGCGCCGCGCTCACGATCGCCGAGCGCCGCGAATCGCCGATCTCGGCGCGCGCGCCGGGCACGGCCAGCGTCGCGAGCAGCAGCAGCGCGAGTGCGGCCGCGCGCGCGCTCACGCCGCCACCTCGGCGGCCGCCTCGTACTCCACGGCCTCCAGGCACAGCCCGCGCGCGGGGGCGGTCGCGCCCGCCCGCGCGCGATCGCGCGAGGCGAGCACGCCCGCGACGTGCTCCGCCGGGTCGTCCGTACCCGCGGCGCGCAGGAGCGTGCCCACCAGGTTGCGGACCATGTGGTAGAGGAAGTGGTCCGCCTTCACGTCGAACCTCCATCCGCCCTCGCAGCGCTCCCAGCGCGCGAGCGCGATCTCGCATTCCGGGTTCGCGGGCGAACTGCCCGCGGCTTCGAAGGCCGCGCAGTCGTGCCGGCCGAGCAGCGGCTCCGACGCGCGGTTGAGCGCCCCGCCGTCGAGCGGCTTCATGGGGCACCACGCGAACCGCCCGAGCAGGACGTCGTCGCGCTCGAGCAGCCGGTAGGCGTAGCGGCGCGCGCGCGCCGAGTGCCGGGCGTGAAAGTCGGGCGCCGCCTCGCGCGCGTCGACGATGCGCACGTCGTCCGGCAGTTCGCGCGCGGCGAGCGCGGCGACCGCCCGGGCGGGCAGCGCCGACTCGCACCGCAGCGAGGCCACCTGCCCGCGCGCGTGGACGCCCGCGTCGGTGCGCCCGGCGCCGCTCACGCCGACCGTCGGCA
>CAZIXL010000417.1:0-3749 GCA_964542885.1 uncultured bacterium | reverse complement strand
CGTTCTCGTCCATGCGCTACTCGGACCCGAACAACCCGACGTTCGGGATCATGCTCTACCGCAACTACCCGCGCGAGCGGCACTACCAGTTCTTCACCGCGCGCCAGCCGCGCGACGTGAACTGCTTCATCTGCAACGAGAGCAAGCTGACGGGGCTCGCGAACCTGCCGCGGGGCTCGCACCTGGTGGTGGCGCCCTACGCCACGACCCAGCGCCGGGACGAGGCCCCGAACGGACCCGGCGACGCGATCGCGAACGGCGAGTTCGACAACGACGCCGGCGTGGACGTGAAGTGGAACCCGCTCGCCAACGCGTCGATCGACGCCACGTTCAATCCCGACTTCTCGCAGGTCGAGTCCGACGCCGCGCAGATCACCGCGAACGAGCGCTTCGCGCTGTTCTTCCCCGAGAAGCGCACGTTCTTCCTCGAAGGCGTGGACCTGTTCTCGATGCCGTTCCAGGCGGCCTACTCGCGCACCATCACGTCACCGAGCCTGGGCCTGCGCGCGACCGGCCGCACCGGGACCACCTCGTACACCGCGCTGGTCGCGCACGACCGCGGCGGCGGCCTGGTGATCCTGCCGGGCCCGCAGGGCTCGTCGTTCGCCGAGCAGGACTTCCGCTCCGACGCCGCGATCGTGCGCCTGCGACACGAAATGGGCCCGTCGTTCGTGAGTGCGTTCGCGACCACGCGCGAGGTCGACGGCGGCGGCTACAACCGGGTCTTCGGCCCCGACTTCCAGTGGCGCCCGCGGCCCGCCGACTCGTTCACCGGGCAGGCGTTGTGGAGCGAGACGCGCACCCCGGACCGCACCGACCTCGCCGACCAGTGGGACGGGCGCACGCTGGCGGACCGCGCGCTGCTGCTGAACTACCAGCACGCCGACGCGCGCTTCGACTTCTTCGCGCAGGGCCAGGACATCGGCGGCGATTTCCGCGCCGACAACGGCTTCATGCCCCAGGTCGGCTACCGCGAGGGCTACCTCGAGACCGGCTGGACGACGCGGCCGAAGGACCGCTTCGTCTCGCGCCTGCGCTCGTTCGCGATCGCCTACCTCGACGCGACGCCGGGCGGCACGACGCTCAACCAGCGCGTCGCCGTCGGCGCCGGCATGGACGGCAAGCTCAACAGCTTCGTGCGCGTCGACCTGAACCAGGACGCGATCCGCGTGGGCGACGTGCTGCTGCGCCGCTTCCGCCCGCGCGTCCAGCTGCAGGCGAGCCCGGGCCGGCTGCTCAACTCGCTCACCTTCGACAGCTACTTCGGCGAGGAGATCGACTTCGACAACGCGCGCGAAGCGACCGGCCTGACGCTCACGGGCACGTTCACGCTGCGCCCGACGGACCACCTCGAGCTGGCGAACAGCACGAGCGGCCGCTGGCTGCACGTCGACGCGGGCGGCGGGCACGAGGGGCGGCTCTTCCGCGCCGCGGTCGAGCGCGTGCGCGCGACCTACATGTTCAACGCGCGGTGCTTCCTGCGCCTGATCGGCCAGTACACCGAGACGCGGCGCGACGTGACGCTCTACACGTTCGAGTTGCCGGCGCGCCAGCAGGGCCTGACGTCGTCGGCGCTGTTCGCCTACAAGCTCGACTGGCAGACCGTGCTCTACGCCGGCTACGGCGACGACCGCTTCTACGCCGACCAGACCGGCCGGCTCGAGCCGACGGCGAGGCAGGTGTTCGCCAAGGTGTCCTACGCCTGGCAGCAGTAGGGGCGCGGCGCGCCCCGGCGCCCGCGCGCACGCCGAGTCCCGGACACGCGCGTTCCACCACGCACGCCGGGACCACTTCCCGCGCGAAGCGCCCCACCAGAACGCGCGGCGTTCGCGTCCTGCTACGCGCTCGCACGCCGGTCGTGCGCTTCGCGCGGTGCACGCGGGAACCGCGCGCGGCCCTGGCGGGTAGGGCCCCGGGACCGGGCGCCGGATCGCCCTTCGGGCACAACGGGATCGTGCGCCGGCCTGCACGGCCGAGCGGGCCACCGGCGTGTCCCCCGCGGCGGCACGAAGCGTGATAGCCATCTCGCGGCATTCGTTCGGCCGCCTCCTGGAGGGAACGCCCATGAAGCTCCGCATCGCCGTCATCCTGTTCGCGCTCGGCGCGATGGTTTCACCCGCTCGCGCGGGCATGCACGCTTCGTCGGGAGTGTCGCTGGGCTACAACAGCGGGCTCGGCGGCGAGGGCTCGCTCACCCTGCAGGACATCTCGCCCGGCCTGCCGTTCGGCGTGAAGCTCGGCGTGGGCTGGCTGTCGCTCGATCCGGGCAATGCGGCGCTCGCCCGGCGGGTGTTCGTGAACGACAACACCAACGGCGAGCCGGAAGAGCACGGCCATCGCTTCGACTTCCGGCTCGACGCGCGCTACCAGTTCCAGAAGGGCGCGCTGCGGCGCACCTGGCTGCTGGTCGGCCCGCGCTACTCGATGTATCGCGGCACGTTCACGTTCGTCGGCGGCAACGAGTCGTTCGACGTGACCACGAACCAGTTCGGCTTCGGCGCCGGCCTCGAGCAGGTGTTCGTGCTGGGGCCGCACACGGACCTGTCGATGGGGGCGGGGCTCGACTGGTTCGCGAACTCCGACTTCAAGGGACACAGCTCCGTCTACAGCCCCGACGGCACGATCATCGAGCAGCAGAACGACTTCACGTACACCGACGCCAACAAGGCGATCAACCAGCCGCGCTTCGCGCCGCGCATCATGGTGGGCGTCCAGCACCATCTCGGCTGGTAGCGACGCCGCCCGCGCTCGCCGCCACGCGACCGGCCCCGGGGTGAACGGCCCGGGGCCGGTCCGCGTCCCACGGACCTGGCGAGTCCGTCGTCGCGTCAAGAACCTGTCACGTTGTCAGAGGGGCTGCGCGCGTGGCAGGGCCGGCGGGTCGATCGCAGCAGGGCGGAGCCGCACGCGGGCGATGGCGCCGGTGCCCCGCCGCGAGCGCGTGAACCTCGCGGTGAACGCGAGGAGAGAGGGGACAAGGCGTTGGCACTCCGGCGCGTGGGGCGCTCCAGGCGCGAGCCCGCCTCCGCCCGGCGTGCCGACGGCCCGGACGCGCGGCAGGGTACGTCCAGTCGTGGCAAACAACCTGCTCTGCAGCCGCCCGGAGCTTTCTCGCGGGCCACGCGGGTTCCGGTCGGCGGCGGCAGTACGCGCCGCCGACCCTTTGGTCCTGGATCGTCGCCGCACCGGCGGTCCACGGGCGGAGCGCTCATGCACGAGCTGGGCATCGCAGCCGAAGCGTACCGGTTGAGCCGCGCGCGCCTGGCCGACCCGGATCGCGAGCGCCTCGCACGCGTCCTCCTCGCCGTGGGCGAGTTGTCGGCCGTCGAGCCCGAGCTTCTGCAGTTCGCGTGGGACGCCGTGATCGCCGGCGGTCCCGACGAGGGATGCGAGCTGCGCGTCGAGTGGTGCCCGGCCACGCAGACGTGTCCGGCGTGCGGCGTGATCGAGGACCGCGTCGCGGGCTCGTGGCTGCGCCTGTGCCCGAAGTGCGAGCGCCCCCTGCGGGTCGAGGGCGGCGAGCAACTGGATCTCCTGCGCGTCGAGCCCGGCCCGGCGCCGGCCGGCGCCACGAAGGAAACGTCATGACCGTCACGCCCGACGCCCGCCAGCGCATCCTCGCCGCGAACGAAGCCGCCGCCACCTCGCTGCGCGAGCGCTTCCGGCGCGACGGCACGCTGGTCGTGAACCTGATCTCGTCGCCCGGCTCGGGCAAGACGGCGCTGCGCGAAGCCACGCTCGGCGGGCTC
>CAZIXL010000416.1:0-3749 GCA_964542885.1 uncultured bacterium | reverse complement strand
CCGTGTCGTCGCGCGCGCGCAGCGTGGGATCTTACTCGTCGTTCCAGTACACGGCGGCGACGCCCGCGGTGCGCGCCGCGCCGGCGACCATCGCGGCCGCCTCGCCGTGCGCGAGCGCGAGGTGCGCGCCGCGCGCGCGCAGCGAGGTGTCGAGGTCGGCGAGCGCCTCGAGCACGAAGCGCACGCGGGTGGCCGCGATGTCCTCGCGCCGGAGAATGGCCGGTTCGCTCACGTAGAACGGCACGACCGCGCCGCCGGAGTCGCGCGCGGCCTCGGACAGCGCCGTCTGGTCGTCGACGCGCAGGTCCTTGCGGAACCAGACGAGGATGGACATGCCCGCAGGCTACCGGAGGGTGCGCGACGGGGTGAAACCGCGGACGCGGGTGGCGCTCGGCGCCGGCCTCGATTCCCCGCCGTGCGCCGCGCCCGGGCCGTTCGTCCAGCCCCGCGCCCGGTTCGTCAATCCCGGGGCGCGGCCGGTCCCGGATCTCGGGTACCGTGCCCGCATGACGCTCGCCCCCGAACCGGCCGTGCCCCGGAGCCACCGCCTGCGCGACGCGCTGCTCATCTGGTGCGTGTGGACCGCGCTCGGGCTCTACTACTTCAGCCAGGCGATGGTGCAGAAGGGGCTGAACCACGACCCCACGCCCTGGACGCACACGCTGGCCGCATGGCTCGTGGGCGTCTGGGTGGCGGCGCTGGCGACCCCCGTCAACCTGTGGCTCGGCCGGCGCTTTCCCCTCCGCCGCGGCGCCTGGGCGGGCGCGGCGCTCGCGCACGCGGTGTCGTCGGTCGGGCTGGCGCTCGCGCAGCTCGTGGTGCAGGCGCTCGTGCTGCCGGCGCTGCACGTGTACCCCGCGATCATGAAGGACCCGGCCTCGACCTTCGTCCTGCTGTTCGTGATCGGGTTCCACCAGGCGGTGATCACGTACTGGGTGATCCTCGCACTGCAGGCCGGGGCGAGCTTCTATCGTGGATTCCACGAGCGCCGCGCCGAGGCGGCCAGGCTGGAGGCGCGCGCGGCCGAGCTGCAGTCGCAGCTCGCGAGCGCGCAGCTCGGCGCGCTCAAGGCGCAGCTCCAGCCCCACTTCCTGTTCAACACGCTCAATGCGATCGTGGCGCTGGTCCGGCAGGGCCGGAACGCGCAGGCCGAGGCCATGCTCGGCCGGCTCGCCGACCTGCTGCGATTCCTGCTCGAGGACAGCGACGCGCAGGAGGTGCCCCTGCGTCGCGAACTGGAGTACCTGCGGCTCTACCTGGCGATCGAGGAGGTGCGCTTCCAGGACCGCCTGCGCACCGACGTGTCGGCCGGCGACGGCCTGCTCGACGCGCTCGTGCCGCACCTGTGCCTGCAGCCGGTGGTCGAGAACGCCATCCGCCACGGGCTCGGCCGCAGCGCGACCGCGGGGCGAATCGCGGTGCGCGCCCGGCGCGAGGGCGCATCGCTCGTGCTGTCGGTCGAGGACGACGGCCCCGGGTTGCCGCCGCCGGGCGCCGGCCGGCCGCCCGGCATCGGGCTCGCGAACACGCGCGCGCGGCTGGCACGTCTCCACGGCGACGCGGCGTCGCTCCGGATCGAGCCCGCCGACCCGCACGGCGTGGTGGTGACGATGACGCTGCCGTACCGCACGGCCGGGGACGCGGCGAACGAGGACGAGGTGGTCTATGCCCTACACGTGCCTGATCGTCGATGACGAGCCGCTGGCGCGCGCGCTGCTCCGGGACCTGCTGGCGCGCGATCCCGAGTGCGGCCGCGTGCTCGAGGCCGTGAACGGTGCCGAGGCGGTCGAGCGCATCGCTGCCGAGCGGCCCGACCTCGTGCTGCTCGACGTGCAGATGCCCGAGCTCGACGGTCTCGGCGTGGTCGCGGCCGTCGGCCCCGAGCGCATGCCGGCCACCGTGTTCGTGACCGCCCACGACGAGCACGCGATCGCCGCGTTCGAGATGAACGCGGTGGACTACCTGCTCAAGCCCGTCACCGAGGAGCGCTTCGGGCAGACGCTCGCGCGCGCCCGCGCGCGCCTGCGGCACGCGTCCGACGGCGAGACGCGCCGCGTCGCCGAACTGCTCGAATCGCTGGCGGCGCCACGGCGGTTCGTGCGGCGCCTCGCGGTCAGGACGTCGGGGCGCACCGTCTTCGTCGAGGTGGACGACATCGACTGGATCGGCGCGGCCGAGAACTACGTGGAGTTGCACGTGGGCCGGGAGAGCCACCTGCTGCACGTGCCGCTGTCGACGCTCGAGCGCTCGCTCGATCCGGCGCGCTTCCTGCGCATCCACCGCTCGACCATCGTCCAGATCGGGCGCATCGCCGCGCTGGTGCCGGGCGTGCACGGGGAGTACGAAGTGGTGCTGCGGGACGGCACCCGGCTCGGCTCCGGCCGCACCTACGCCGACCGGCTTCGGGCGCTCGCCGCGAATCCGTTCTGAGCGCGGGACGGTTCGTCCCCCGGTGCCTGCGGTTCGTCAATGCGGGCTCGGGCGATCCGCCCGATGCGCCTACGTTCCCGGCACGTCGCGCCCGCGGCGGGCACCCGCGACGCGCTCGGGGGTGGAACCTGGAGGAGGACCATGTGAACGCGACCACCCGGCCCGCCGCTCCCGCCGGCCGCTCGATCCCGATCGGCTACCTGCGCGCGTGGACCACCCTGCTCGTGGTCGCCCATCATGCGGTGCTCGCCTACCACCCGGATGCCCCGCGGCCCGTCGCGCGGCTCGACGGCGCGGACCGCCTCTGGGGCGCGTTCCCGGTCGTGGACACCGCGCGCTGGCAGTACTTCTCGCTCTTCACGACCGCGAACGAGATGTACTTCATGGCGCTCATGTTCCTGGTTTCGGGCCTGTTCGTGTGGCCGTCGCTGCGTCGCAAGGGGCCGGGCGCCTACCTGCGCGACCGGGCGCTGCGGCTCGGGCTGCCGTTCGTGATCGGGGCGGGGCTGCTCGCGCCGATCGCCTACTACCCGGCCTACCTGCAGACCGGCGCGACCGGCGGCTGGGCGGGTTTCTGGGTCCAGTTCACCCGGCCCGGCGTGTGGACCTCGGGACCGGTGTGGTTCCTGTGGGTGCTGCTCGCGTACGACACCGTCGTCGCCGTCGTGACCGCGCTGGCGCCGCGCTGGGGCGACGCGTTCGGCCACGCGGCCGCGCGCCTGCGCACGCCCGCCCGGCTGTTCGGCGCCCTGTTCGCGGCCTCGGCCGTCGCGCTGCTCGCCCTGGAGCCGTTCGTCGGCGGGTTCACGTGGTGGCACTGGGGGCCGTTCTACGTGCAGGCGTGCCGGGTGCTCGTGTATTTCACCTACTTCCTCGCCGGTCTGGCGCTCGGCGCGTCGGGACCGGCGGACGGTGTGCTCGCGCCCGGCGGTCCGCTCGCGCGGACGTGGAAGCGCTGGCTCAACTTCGCGTCGCTCGCGTTCGTGGGGGCGATCGCGGCGCTGATCGCGGCCTTCAGCGTGAAGCCGCTGCCGCTGTGGCTGCACCTCGGCGCCGACCTGGCCTGGGCGCTGGCGGGCGTGGTCCTGAGCCTGGCCGCGATCGCGGTGTTCCTGCGCTTCGCGCGCACGCCGCATCCGGTGTTCGAGGCCCTCGTGCCCTGCGCGTACGGCATCTACCTCGTGCACTACCCGATCGTCAGCCACCTGCAGTACCTGCAACTCGGGCTCGCGCTGCCGGGGCTGGTCAAGGGCCTGGTCGTCACCGCGGGCTCGATCACGATCAGCTGGGCCCTGGTCGCGCTGCTCCGCAAGGTGCCG
>CAZIXL010000415.1:0-3751 GCA_964542885.1 uncultured bacterium | reverse complement strand
AACTCGCTACTTCAGGCCTTGAATCACATTCGGCGTGCGTTCTCCCAGCACCACGTCGCCGATCGCCTCGGCCAGCCGAATCCGGTCCGTGCCCGAGATGCCCTCCAGGTTGAAGATCCCCGCGATGGCCAGCCGCTTCTCCGGCACGAAGAACACGATGCCCGAGACCTGCGGTGTCCCACCGCCATGCAATCCCGCTCGCATGCCGTGGTACACGTCGAGAAACCAACCCAGGCCGAAGCCGTCGAGTGTGTCGCCGCTCCGCGGCAGTACGTACGGCGAGAGCATCAGGGCCCGGGTCTTCGCGGAGACGAACTTGCCGTCCATCCACGCCATCATGAAGCGCACGAGGTCTGGAGCCGTGGTCAGCCAGCCGCCGGCCGGCAGCTTGGCGCTCATGTCCGCCCAGCGCGACACCTTGAGCACGCTGTCCTCCAGCACGTAACCCGCGGCGCGGTGCGGGACGATTGCGCGCGGGTCGTCCTCCCGCGTCGACGTCATGCCGGCAGGGTCGAAGATCAGGCGCTGCATGAGCGCGCGATACTCCTCGCCGCTCGCGCCTTCGAGCACGCACCCCAGGGTGACGTAGCCCCAGGTCGTGTACCGGAAGTCCGAGCCCGGCTGCATCGTCAGCGAGTCGCCGGCGAAGAGCGCGAGGGCGTCGGAAACGCGGACGTAATGGCGCGTGTTGTAGAGCTCGCTCTCCTCGTTGGGTTCCCGGATGCCGCTCGTGTGCGAGAGCAGTTCGCGCGTGGTGATGGGCCACCGCTTGGTCGGGAAGGCCGGACAGTAGTCCTGGAGCGGAGTATCGAGGTCCAACCGGCCGCGCTCCCACAGCTCCATGGCCGCGGTGGCGGTCATGGGCTTGCCGATCGAGGCGCTGCGGTAGCGAGTCTCCGGCGTCGCGGGGACGCGATTCTCGAGGTCCGCAAATCCGAAGCCTTCCGCCCACACGATCCGATCGTCGAGGCCGATGGCGAACGTCGCCCCGGGCGCCCGGTGCTCTGCCATGAATCGGGTCACCAGTCCCCGAATCTGCCGTACCTGGGAGTCGGGCAATGCCGGGGCGGAGGCCGCGGACTGCGCCAAGCCGCCGAGAACGAGTAGAAGCGGAGCCAAGACGAGCGCGTGACGCGCGGACATGCGACGAGCCTCCTGCCCGATTCGGGCCTGTGCCTGTGGACGACCCTCCATCACCCAGCCGGTTGGACACCCCCGTCGAGCAGGAGGTTGCGAACATTTCACGCGTGATCGAACCGCGTCGCTCGCCGACTTCGAGCGTGCAGGGCCAGCGGGCGGCAACAGGCGAGCCCGCGGCGACCGGGCCGTGCCGATCCTGCGAGTCTTCCCCGTCGCCCGGCCTGTTCCGGCTCAGTCGATTCGCGGTCGCCGCGCGACCGCCAGGAGTCCGATCGCCTCCGGACGGCGCGAACGTCCGCGGGCGCGGCCGGTCGGTCGCGCCCGCGCGCGTTCGCGGTCGGCCTGCGCGCTACGCGTCGCCGCCCTGCAGGCGGAAGGCCCACGCCGCGACGACGCCGCCGACCAGCGGGGCCACGATGTAGATCCACGCGTGCGCTGCCGAGGCCGCACCGAGGAGCACCGATACGAGCGTGGGGCCGATCGCGGCCGCGGGATTGAAGGCCGCGCCCGACGGCGGTCCGCCGGCGAACGAGCCAGCCGCCACGGTGAAGCCGATCGCGAGGCCGAAGTACGAGTTGCCCTTCGTCTTCTCCGACGCGGCGGTGTGCAGGTACACCAGGCAGAGGGCGAACGTGAACAGCAGCTCCACGGCCAGTGCGGCCAGCGTGTGCGTGCTCGTCGGCGGCGCCGGCGTGTACGCCTGGTGCGTGACGAACCGCCCTGCCAGCGCACCGAGGACCGCCCCGAGCAGCTGGGCGACCCAGTAGGGCACGAGCTGCCCGCCCGCCAGCCGGCCGCGCATCCACACGGCCAGCGAGACGGCCGGGTTGTAGTGCCCGCCCGAGAGGTGGTGGCCCATGTAGACCATCACCATCACGGCGGCGCCGATCGCGAGCGGTGCGAACGGGGACCGCGCCACGACCGTCAGGTACACGGTCAGGACGACGAAGAAGGTGCCGATCGCTTCGGTCAGGTATGCGCGCATGAACCCCTCCGAGTGGTGCGCAGGCGAATCACGGCCGCGGCGACCTGCGCGTGAGAGGCATCGGGGTCCGGTGCGTCGCTTCGAACTATCGGCGTGGGAGGCGGTACGGACTCCCGAACGGCGTCGGGAGCGGAGCACCACCTGCGGTGAGCGTCAACCGCAGGGAACGCGCCGGAGAAGGCCGGGTCGGGAGGTCCGGTGCACGGATGCGCGCCCGGCGCCCGCGGTGGTTGCGCGTTTCCCGGGGCACTCGCGGGGAGGATCCGGCCACAGGCGCCGGCACGCGGGGCCGGGCCGGCACTCCCGGACTCCGGGCAAGGTCTTCCGGACCCTCGGAGGGGTGGCCGGGCGGTGGTTTCGACAGAGTGCACTCGCCCGGCCGGTCGGCCGGCAAGACTCGGCGGCGCGCGCGTCGCGCGCGTCGCAGCGAACCCGCTCCATCCGGGAGAGAACCATGAAGACGCTGTCGCTGTTCCTGATCTTCGGCGCCCTGGCTGCCGGTTTCACGGCCGCCGACGCCGCCAAGACGACCCGTTCCGTCTCCCTCCACGACGCCGTCGCCGGCGGCGCGGTCGAAATGTCGGGGAGCGGCACCTACGACCACGGCTCGGGACTGCTGCTCGTGAAGGGCACGTTCCGCTGCGTGCGCGACGTCACGGCGGGGCCCCTCGCGGGATTTCGCGCCGGCGATCGGGGCCGCTGGGAGGGCGCGAACGTCCTGCCATCGGTGTCGATCCTTCCGTCCGGTGCGGCGGATGCCACGGTCGGGAGGGCCGCCACGGACGCCACCACGCTGGCGATGCAGGCCGAGTTCCGGCCCGACCACGCGTCCGGCGAGCGCTCGCTGCTCCGGGCGAACGTCGTGTTCTCGACCGGGGACCTCGATCCGGTGCAGCCCGGCGTCCAGAGCGTCTGGATCGAGGGCGTCGGGTGCGCCGACGCCCTGGTGGCGATCCGGTAGTACCCCGGTCGGGGTCGCTGCAAGGCGCGTCGGGCGACGCTGGTCGCGATCACCCGACGGCTGCGCGGCACCGCGGCCATCGGCGGCGCCCGCCGGGCCCCGGCCGGCGCCGCTTCGGCGGGTGGGGCTCGCGAGCGCACGCGAGTCCATCCGCCCTCCCGATTCGTGGGACCGGCTACGGCTGCTTCGCCTCCTGGCACAACTCCACGAGCACGCCGCCGAAGCTCTTCGGGTGGAGGAACGCCACCGTCGAGCCGTGCGCGCCGGGGCGCGGCGCCTCGTCGACCAACCGCGCGCCGGCGGCCTTCGCGGTCGCGAGCTGCGCGACGATGTCGCGCACTTCGAGGCTCACGTGGTGCAGCCCGGGGCCGCGTTCGCGCAGGAACTTCGCGACCGTGTGGTTATCGGCGAGCGGCTGGAGCAACTCCAGAGTCACGGGGCCCAGGTGCACGAACAGCACGCGCAGCGTGCCCTCGTCCAGCACCTCCTCGGCGCCGCGCGTGCCGCCGAGCGCGGCGACGAGCGTCGCGGCGAGCGCGTCGGCGTCGGGCGTGGCGATGGCCACGTGCGAGAGCGCGGTGACGGGGGCGTCGCCGGCCGCGCCGTGCGCGGGCCGGCTCACACCCGGTCCCCGGGGCGGTGCACGCCGAACACGCCGCGCATCG
>CAZIXL010000414.1:0-3758 GCA_964542885.1 uncultured bacterium | reverse complement strand
CGGCGGGCACGCAGGTCGCGGCGCGCGCGGAGTGGCGGGACGGCGCGCCGGCGCTCGCGCCGGGCGGGGTGGCGACGCGCGCCGACCGGCAGTACGTCGTGCTCGGCGACGCCTGCAACGAGTGCGGCAACTGCGACACGCACTGCCCGCAGGAGGGCGGCCCGTTCCGGGTGAAGCCGCGCCTCGCGGGCGGCTTCTAGCGGCGCGGGCGTCGCGCCCGCGTCACGGCCGCAGGTTGCGCACCGACACCGACCACCACACGCCGCGGCGCGCGTCGTAGACCTGCACGTCGTGCGGGTCGAGGATCTCCTCGTCCTCGAGCGTGCCGAGGTAGTACGAGGCGCCGGAGGGATCGCCGTAGACCACGCGGTCGCCCTGGAACTTCACGTGCGTCTCGTAGGCGCCGAACGTCGAGTTGACGAGCTTCGCGCCGAACCACTTCCCGTCCACGTTCTGGCCCTGGTAGGTGGCGGCGGCGGCGGGCGGCGCGAGGAGCGCCGCGGCCAGCGCGAGCGCCCCGATCCAGCGGATCCGCATGGTGCCTCCTGTCGGCTGCCCGGTCGGTCGTGACGGCCGCGATTGTACCGCGCCGCGCGGGTCCGGCGCCGGGGCCGCGACGGGCGCGGCGCCACCGGCTCCCGGCGCCGCGTGAGCGCCCGGTTCAGGCGCCCTCGCCGTCCTCGCCGCCCGCCGTGGCTTCGTCGCCCGCCTCGCCCGCCTCGGCGAGGCGCAGCGCCGCCTTGCGCCGCCGGCGGAAGAACTCGCGCAGCATCCCGCCGCACTCGTCGGCGAGGACGCCGCGCGTGAGCGGGGCGCGGTGGTTCAGCCGCCGCTCGCCGAGCACGTCGAGCACCGAGCCGCAGGCCCCGGCCTTGGGGTCGTCGGCGCCGCAGACCACGCGCCCGAGGCGTGCGAGCACGATCGCGCCCGCGCACATCGCGCAGGGCTCGAGCGTCACGTAGAGCGTGCACTCGGTCAGGCGCCACGAGCCGAGCGCGTTCGACGCGGCGCCGATCGCGAGGATCTCGGCGTGGGCGGTGGCGTCCTGCAGCGACTCGACCTGGTTGTGCCCGCGGCCGACCACGAGGCCGTCGTGCACGATCACGCAGCCGACGGGCACCTCGTCGCGGGCCAGCGACTCGCGGGCCTCGCGCAGCGCCGCCCGCATCCCCGCTTCGTCGTCGTGGACGAGCACGCTCAGTGCGCGTCGGCGGCGCGGGCCGGGAACGCCGGGGCCCAGCGCGCCATCAGCTTGTCGAGCGTCTCGCGGAAGCTCGGCGCCCCGCCCTGCGTGGTCATGGGCGTGTTGTTGAGGCCGCTGGCCTTGACGCCGATCGCGCCGGCGTTCGGGTCGTGGAACGGTCCCTCGGCCGTCTCCGAGCCGCTGGCGGACCACAGCAGCGCGCCGCTGGAATCGACCAGCGCGACGGTGAGCGCCACCGTCGTCGTGGGCGTGCCCGCCTGGTTGAACTCCATTTCCAGCTTCTCGTAGCGGTCCACGCGGATCGTGAGCAGCGCGTTCGCGAAGCACATCCGCGCGTATGCCGGCGCTTCGAGCGAATCGAGCCGCGGCGTCCGGAGCAGCTGGTCGTTGAGCGCCGTGAGCAGCGAGTCGCCGCCGCTCTTCATCATGCGATCGCGCGTGACGAGCGTGGAGACGAACCGGTAGCCCTTCTGGCGGAGGGCCCGGCCGACGACCGCCTCGGCCTGCTGGCGCGCGTCGACGCTGTTGTCGTACGTCGCCGCCGGCAGCAGCGCGATGGAGCGCGGCTCGCGGGCCGCGAACTCCGGGGACGTCCACACGAGGTCCGTCTTGCTCGGCCCCTTCTGCGCCAGGGCCGGCAGGGCGAGCGCGGCGACGAAGGCCAGCACGAGCGCACGCTTCATGGCATCACCTCGGCTCGTGGAGCAGGGTGGTCCGGCCGCGCCCGGCGGCGCGGCGGTGTGAGTGGCGGGCCCAGGAGGATTTGAACCCCCAACCTTCTGATCCGTAGTCAGACGCTCTATCCAATTGAGCTATGGGCCCACCTCGACCACGAGGCGGTTCGCGAACCGCATCGCGGCTCGCTACTGGCGGAGAGGAGAGGATTCGAACCTCCGGGCGGGTTTTACCCCACCAACCGCTTAGCAGGCGGCTGCCTTCAGCCACTCGGCCACCTCTCCATGTTGTTGCTGGCGGAGGGAGTAGGATTCGAACCCACGGAGCTTTCGCTCAGCGGTTTTCAAGACCGCCGCCTTAAACCACTCGGCCATCCCTCCGCGAGTCCGGCGAGCCGGGCGACTCTATTTTCTCGAGCCCGGGGGCGCAACGTCCCCCGGATCGCGGCCGGGAAATCACGGTCGGAGCGAACGGTCCCACTCCCACTTCCAGCGGGCGGGGAATGTAGCCGTTCACCGTCCGCCCCGCAAGCCGACCGCGGCGCAACGCGGCGTGCAATCCGCACGTCCGGGCGCGGGGTCTCCAAAGGGCGCGGTTTCGTCCGATACCCCGGAGTGCCGGAGGGCGCAAAGGTTGGCCCTCGCGCCCGGCCGCCGTCCGTTCCGAAAGGAATCCACGATGACGCAGACCGACCGCCGTGCCGCGTTCGCGGCCCTGCTGCTCATGCTCGCAGTGGTACCGGTCGCCCTGCGGAGGCCGCCGGGGCCGGGTGCCGGCCGGCCGTGACCCTTCGCAGCCGCATCCCGGTCCACGTGGCCGCCTCGTTCGCGGGCCTCGCGCTGCTGCTCGGCGTGGTGCTCTCGAACGTCACCCTGGGCCGCTTCCGCGCGCTCGAGGTCGAGCACGCCCGCGTGGACGCCGCGCGCGCGACCGACGCGATCGCCACGGAGATCGGCGACCTGGACTCCCGTGCGGCGGACTGGGCGAGGGCTGCCGAAACGGACGCGTTCCTCGCCGGCCGGAGGTCGGTGTTCCGTGAGTCGAAGCTCACGTTCGCGGCGCTGGCCCCCCTGCGGATCGACTTCGTCGCCCTCGTCGACTCGTCCGGCGGGTTCGTCCTGGGCGGCCGGCTCGATCGCGACGCGCAGGTCGTCCGCCCGCTGTCCCCGGCGCTCGCCCGGGCGATCCTCGAGCGGCCCGGCCCCCTGTCTTCGCCCTCCCGCCACGGCCTGATGCGTACCGGCGAGGGGCCCGTGCTCTTCGCCGCGCGACCGGTCCTGCCGTCGGACGGCCGCGCGCGCGCGCGCGGCACCCTCCTGTTCGGCCGCGACCTGGGGCCGCGGGCGCTCGTGGACCTGGCGCGCCGGCTGCGGCTCGACCTCGGCGTGCGCGACCCCGATTCACCGCTCCTGCCCGACGTCACCCGCCGCGCGCTCGACGCATTGCCCGGCAACCGCGGAGCGGTGGTGCGGGAGGTGGACGGTCACTGGCTCTCGGTGGACGCGCTCGTGCCCGACTGGCGGGGCGCGCCCGGCGCGGTGATCGAGGTCAGGCTCCCGCGCGAGATCTGGCGCATCGCGCGCGAGACGCTGGCGGTCGAGATCCTCGCCGTCGTGCTCGCGCTGGTCCTGCTGGCGTTCGTCGTCCACCGCTCGATCGACCGCGCGATCCTGCGCCGGATGACGTCGCTCAACGACCAGCTGGCCGCGATCGCCAGCGAAGGCGACCTGTCGGCGCGCGTCCGCATCGACGGCCGCGACGAGCTCTCCATGCTGGCCGGCTCGGTCAACGTCATGCTGGGCTCGCTCGAGCGCTCGCTCGACCGGCTGCGCGAGAGCGAGCTGCTGCTGCGCACGTTCTACGACAGCGGCCACATGAT
>CAZIXL010000413.1:0-3768 GCA_964542885.1 uncultured bacterium | reverse complement strand
TTGTCGGGCTTGAGGTCGCGGTGCACGACGCCGCGGCGGTGGGCGTACGCGAGCGCCTCGGCGACCGCGCGCCCGATCGCCAGCGCCCGCGGCGCCGGCAGCGGACCGGCGGCCAGCACCTCGCGCAGCGTCCGGCCCTCGAGCAGCTCGAGGACCAGGAACGGGCGGTCGGTCGTGCGATCGAACGCGTACAGGGTCGCGATGCCGGGGTGTTGGAGCGCGGCCGCGACACGCGCCTCGCGCTCGAAGCGGCGCAGCGCATCGGGATCCTGCAGCGCCGGCGCGGCGACGAACTTGAGCGCGACGCGCCGCCCGAGGTCGAGGTCGACCGCCTCGTGCACCTCGCCCATGCCGCCGCGGCCGAGCAGCCGGCGGATCTCGAAGTGGGAGATGCGCTCCATGGTCACGGCGGGGCCGTCACGCCGCCCGGTCGCGTGCGCGCCCGGAGGGCCGGCGCACGCTAGGGCCCCGTGCCCCGGAGCCGCTCCGCGACCCGGAACTCCGCCGCCGCCCGCTCGTGCAGCCCGAGGCGCAGGTACGCGCCACCGAGCGCCTCGTGCGCGCCGGGCGAGTCCGGCGCCGCGGCCGCGAGGGCCGCGAACTGCGCGAGCGCGTCCTCGTGGAGCCCCAGCGTCGCGAGGTAGGAGCCGGCGAGGAAGCGCGCCGCCGGCGCCTCCGGGCCGCCCGCGAACTCGGCGATGCCCGCGAGCGAGGCCCGCACGCTGTCACGCTCGGCGGCGCTCAACGTGGTCACCATCGTGGAGTCGGTCGCGAGCGTGCCGAGCGAGTCCAGCGCCTCGACCTGCCAGCGGTAGGTCGTCCCGTCCGCGAGCGGCGCGGCGTCGGCCGGGTACGCGAGTTCCGGGTCCGGTCGCAGGGCGCGCGCCCCGACGTCGCGCACCCAGCCCGGCTCGCCGTTCCCGCCCGCGAGCCGCACCCGGTAGAACGCCGCGCCCGCGACGGCCCGCCAGGAGAAGCGCGGCGTCGGGGTGAGCAGCGCCGTGTTCCGCGGACCCAGCAGCAGCGGCGCCGTGCCGGTCTCGCCGGTGCGCATCCCGGACATGGCCACGAGGCCGGTGCGGCGCGAGCCCGCGGTGGCATAGCGGCGCACGCGATCGAAGACCTCGCCCGCCACCGCGTCGGGGCGCGGCGAGCGCGGTCGCCCGCCGATCGTGATCGAGCTGCCGCCGGCGAGTTCGATGACGTTGCCGTCGTTGAAGAACAGCGTCGCGCCGCCCTTCGCCGCGGCCGTGATGCGATCGCCACGCTCCAGCAGCCGGCCGAACTCGACGCGCACGCTCTCGCGGGTGCCGGCGGGCGTCACCCGCACGGGGCCCTCGACCGCGGCGACCACCGCGACGGACTCGGCGCGGGCGGCGGCCACGGGGATCGCGGTGAGGACGGCGAGGGTCGCCGACAGGAGGCAGGAGGCGGCGCGATTCACGGTTCGATCCCCCAACGAGTCGAGTCCCGAAGCGCCCCTTCGCGCAGCGCGCGCGGGCCGGGCGTGGCGGGCGCGATGGTATGTCGGCGGGCGCGGCGGCGTCCACGCCGCGGTGCGGGGCGCCCGGCCGATCTTCCGCCGCGGACCGGTCGCCCGCTCCGCGCACGACCCGATTCCTGTGGATCGGGCCGAAGCGATCGCCCATCCTGCCGGGCATGCTCGCGTCCTTCGCGCGCCGCTTCGCGCTCGCCTGCCTCTCGACGGCCGCCCTCGCGCTCGCGGCGTCCGCCGCCACCCCGGGCGGGACGGGCATCCTCGGGCGCGCGTTCGAGGCCGCGCTCGCCGCGGGCCGTCCCGACCAGGCCGCCGCGCTCGCCGACTCGCTCGTCCGCACGCGCGAACGCACCGGCGGGCTCGACCCGCTGCGCGCGGCCGGGGTGCTGGACAGCCTGGGGCGACGGGTGTTCCTGGCGGGCGGCCCGCAGGGCTGGGCCGCGTCCGAGCGGCTCTTCCGCGGCGCGCTCGCGCGGCGCGAAGGCCGGCTGGGGGCGCGCGACCCGCGCGTGGCCTCGAGCCTCTCCACGCTCTCGATCCTGCTCGGCTACCTGGGCCGCTGGCCCGAGGGCATCGCGCTCGCCGACAGCGCCGCGGCGATCCGGGCGGCCACGCTCGGCGAACGCGATCCCGAGACCGCCTCGAGCCTGCGCCAGTCCGGGCTGCTGCGCTTCCAGTCGGGCGACTACGCCGGGGCCCGCGAGCCGTTCGAGCGCGCGCTGGCGATCGAGCTCACCCTCGGGCCGGGAGCGGCGGCGAAGGTCGCGGACGCGCACAACAACCTGGGCGAGCTGTCGCGCGTGCTCGACGACCTCGAAGGTGCGGAGTCGCACTTCAAGGCGGGCGTCGCGATCGCCCGCGCCTCGCTGCCCGCGACGGACGCCGTCCGGCTGGCGCTCGAGAACAACCTCGCCGGGCTCTACAAGGACGTCGGGCGATTCGACGACGCCGAGCCGCTGCTCGAGGCGGCGCTCGCGACGCTCGAGTCGGCTCCCGGCGATCCGGCGACGCTGGCCGCGGCACGGCTCAACCTGGCGGAGGTGCGGCGCCTGCAGGATCACCCCGCCGACGCGGCGCCGCTCTACGAGCGCGCGCTCGAGGACGCGACGGCCGCGCTCGGGCCGGACCACCCCGACCTCGTGCCGTTCCTCAACCAGGCCGCCGTCTGCGAGCAGGAGCTGGGCCGCTACGCCCGCGCCGAGTCGCTGTTCACGCGGACGGGCGCCATCGTCGACAGGGCGCTCGGTGCCGACCATCCGCTGCGCGCGCAGAACCTGGTCGACCTCGCGCACCTGCGGCTCGCCACGGGGCGGCCGCGCGAAGCCGACACGCTGCTCGCGCGCGCCCTCGGGATCCGCGAGCGCACGCTCGGCCCCGCGCACCCCGACGTGGCGCTGGTGCTGCTCGAACAGGCTCGCGCGCACGCGACGGACGCGGCCGGTGCCGGTGCGGCCGACGCGCCGCTCGCGCGGGCCGTCGCGATCCTCGATTCGTCGCGCGCGTACCCCGACGCCCGGCTCGACGCGCACGCGCAGCGCGCCGAACGCGACGCCGCGCGCGGCGACCTCGGCGCGGCGACGGCCGACATGCGCGTCGCGCTCGCGCTGCTCGATTCGCTGCGCTCGCGGCGCGGCGGCGACGAGCGCACGCGCGTCGCATTCGTCGCCAACCGGCTCGCGCTCTTCGATCGCATGCTGGCCTGGCAGCTCCGGCAGGGCGACGTGGCGGGCGCACTCGGCACGCACGAACGGGGGCGGGCCCGCGTCCTGCTCGACCAGCTCGCCGCCGGCGGCGTGGACCTGCGCGCGTCGATCCCGCCGGCGCTCCGCGGCCCGCTCGAGGCCGAGGAACGCGCGGCCGAGGCCCGGCTCGCGGCCGCCGAGCGCGCGCTGCAGGACGCGCGCTGGGACCCGGAGCTCGCGCCGCGCGCGCGCCTCGAGGCGCTGGCGCGGATCGGCGCCCGCCGCGACTCGGCCGGCGAGGCGCTCGACCTGGCGCGCCGGCGGCTCGAATACGCGAGCCCGCTGTGGCACGACGTGCTGAGCGCGCAGGGCGCGTTCCCGGACGTCGCGACGCTGCAGTCGGGGCTGCTTCCGCGCGACGGGATCCTGCTCGTCTACCACGTCGGGAACGCCGCGAGCGAGCTGTTCGTCGTGCCGGCGCGCGGCCGGCCCCCGGCGGTACCCCTCGAGGGCGACGCGCGGGCGGCCGCGATGCGCGGCGGGGCGGCGGGGCCCCGCACCCGGCCCCCGCGCGACACGATAGGGGGC
>CAZIXL010000412.1:0-3780 GCA_964542885.1 uncultured bacterium | reverse complement strand
GTTACCGCACTCGCTTGCGCGTCGCGTTCTGATGCGCGACCGGAAAATTAATCACTGCCGAGGAACAAGGCATGAATTGCGTACGCTGTCAAATGCCGTCGTCGCCGGGAAACATGTTCTGTTCCGCCTGCGGCGCGCCCGTCGGCGCGCGCCCGCAGCCGTCCTCCGCGTCGGCCAGCGGAAAGGCGATCGGATCTCTGATTCTCGGTATCATCGGCCTGGCGGCCTGGTGCATTCCGATTGTCGGCTTGCCTGTAACGATTTCAGGCCTGGCGATCGGGATGAAGGAATGGCGCGCATCGCGCAGCAGCAGCCCGTAGAACTCGTGCCCGCGATGTCGGCCGGCGCCTTCCGCGTAGAACACGACCGAGCCCTGGATCGGCCAGGTCGCGTAGTCGCCGATATCCTCGAACGGCACGAAGTGAGAGCCGAGGAACTCGGGGCCGGCGTCCGCGAGCGCGCGCCGCACGTCCTCCACGGGGAGTCCCGCGCGCGCGGTGCTCTCGGCGCCCTGGATCTCCTGCTGGAGGTGCGCCTGCAGCTCGTTCTCGAACGACTCGCCGACGAGCTGCGCGAGGTAGCTGTTGTAGCGCACGGCGTCGTTCAGCAGCGAGCGCTCGATGCGCAGCGTCAGCATGACACCGAGCGCCGCCAGCACGAGGGAGGGCAGCGCCACGCCGAGCGCGACCGCGGCGAGTACGCGTCTGCGGAATGCGGACACCATGGACACGGCAGCCTAGTCTCCGGGGTGAAGGGCGGCAATCGCCGCGGGGCCCGCGCGGACGGCGCGGCGGTCCCGGCATCAACGCGACGGGCCGGTCCGCGTGGACCGGCCCGTCACGTCGAGCGCCTCGGACTCAGCTCTTCGCGAGCTTGTCCTTGAGGCCGCCGATCGAGTGAAGCTTGTTCACGACCGTCTTGTCCGTGGACGTCACGAGCAGCAGGCAGCCGCCCTCGACGTTCACGAGCTCGCGCGTGAGCTTGCCGCTCGCGAGCGCGCCGCGCAGCTCCTTGCACTCGGGGCAGAGGCGCGACTTGTCGCCGCCCGCCATGATCGCCGCGACGTGCTCGTTGCGGCGGCCGAGTTCGGCCTGGACCGTCTGGACGCGGGCCGGGGCGTCGGCGGTGTAGACGTACATGAGGCCGTTCTTGATGCGCACGACGTTCACCGACGCCGACACGTTCGACATCGAGTGGCCGCACATCGAGATCTCGTCGCACGCCTCGCAGCCGTTCATCGCGGTCTTCGCACCGGCGCCGCCGGCGCAGCAGCCCGAGCCGGCCGCGCTCATCGCGCCCTTCGAACCGTGCGCCGAGCACGAACCATCGGCGGACGCCATCGAGGCGGAGGTGCCCTTGGCCGGGCACGAGCCGCTCTTCATCGCGGCGGTGGTGGCGGAGGCGCCGGCCGCGCAGCACGCGCCGCCGTTCATGGCAGCGGTCGTGGCCGAAGTGCCCTTCGCCGAGCACGCGCTCTTGCTGGAGGACGCGGCGCTGGTCTTTTCACCGGGACAAGCGATGGCATAGACGGCCCAGCCCATACACACGACGGCCGCGAGCGATGCAACGAGTCGCAACTGCTTCACAAGCACCTCCAGGGTAGGGAGCAACAGGCGGGCGCTGGGGGGCGCCGAGATGCGAAGAACATCGGCCTGATGGGCGGGAAGCCTGTCATCGGCCCCCCAGACCCTTGTTAGTGATCTGCAAAAAGCCCCCGATGCGACGCGCCCCGCGAGCGCGCCGATCGCGCCTTTGACGCTGTTCGCGCGCGTCCGTAAGTTGCGCTCACCTTTCTTATGGCCCGCAAGAAGAGCCGCTCCGGCGGACTGCCCAACGGGATCGTGCTGCTCATCGTCGGCGCCGCACTCGCGCTGCTGATCGGCGAGGCGTGGTTCCAGCTGCGCTCCGAGCGCGGACAGACGTGGCTCGCCCGGTTCGGTATCGGCGAACCCGAGCGCATTGTCCTGCTCGTCGGCCGCAGCATTCATCGCGGGCTCGACGCGGCCGGCAGTCCGCGGGACAGCATCACGCAGGCCCCGGCCGACACCGGCGCCTCGGTGCGCTGGCGCATCGGCCTGCCTCCGGGCGGCTCGACGCTGCAGGCCAACTACGCCGTAACCGAGGCGCTGCGGGCCGCCGGCGCCACCGTGTTCAGCGGGCGCGAGACGTACGGCGCGAATCGCGAGCTGCTGCTGCGGCTGCGCGTCGGGATCGGCGCGCGGCCCACGCACGACCTCGTCTTCGTACGCCCGCGTCCGCCCGAGCCGAGGGCCGGTGGCCCCGACCCCGAGAGCGGCCGCGTCGCGCTCGTGCTGTACGGCTTCGGCGAAGAGCTGGAGGCCGCGAAGCAGGCGTTCGCGCTGCCCGTGTCGTTCGCGGTGGCGATCGTCCCGGGGGCGAAGGCGAGCGGCGAGCTGTTCCGCGCGGCGCGCGAGCGCTCGCGCGAGATCGTGCTCCACCTGCCACTCGAGCCGCTCAACTACCCGCGCATCAACCCGGGCCCCGGCACGATCACCGTGACGATGGGGGCTTCGCAGATCGGCGGGAAGGTGAAGCGCTACGTCGAGCAGGCCGGGCAGCCGGTCGCGGTCGCGAACCACATGGGCTCGCTCGCGACGCAGGACATGGAGGTGATGTCGGCGGTCTACCGCGAGCTGCGGCGCGCGCGGCTGCCCTTCCTGCACGTGAACCCGGCGCCGGGCGCGGTGTGCAAGTCGCTCGCGAGCGACCTCGGCATCGCGTACGACGAGCCCGACGCCGTGCTCGACTCGGAGACGCAGGCCAAGGACGCGAAGGCGCTCGACAAACGCTGGTCGGACGTGCTCGACCTCGCTCGCACGCGCGGCTCGATCACGGTGTGGGTGCGCTCCACGCCGCTCACGGGCGAGTGGCTGCCGAAGGCCGCGGCGCAGAAGCGGCTCGGCGGGGTGAGCCTGGTGCCGCTGTCGGCCGTCGTGCGCCGGCAGATCGGCAACTAGTTCCGGTCGGCGCTCCGGCGCAGGGTCCGCCGGCCGCTCCGGACGCGGTTCCGGCTGGCATCGGGAGCGGTCGGTGCTTATGCTCCGCGCCCATGCAGCTCGGACAGGACGCGTCCTCGAGCCCTCCGACTGCCCTCGGGTCGGACTGGCTCCTTTCGAACGGACTCGGAGGCTCTTCCTGCGGAACCGCCTCGGGGTTCCGCGCGCGCCCGGCCCACGCCCTCCTGACCGCGAGCCTGCCGACCGGCCGCGTCGTGACGCTGCTGCTGTCGGCCACCGAACGCCTGCACACGACGAACGGCACCGTGGACTTCGCGCGCGGAAGCGGCGGCGTGGTCCTCGAGTCGTTCGCGCCCGCGCCGATCCCGACCTGGGTGTACAACGCCGGCGGCGTGCGGCTCGAGCGCTCGGTGTTCATGATCGCCGGCCACAACGCGGTCGCGGTGCGCTGGCGCCACCTCGGCGGCCTCGATGCGCGCCTCGTCGTGAGCCCGCTCGTCGTCGCGCGCGGCCCGCACGAACTCGAACGCGAACGCCACGACGCACCGGGCGCGACCTCGCCCGTACCGGGGCGCGTGCGCGTGCAGCTCGCCGCGGAGGAGCCGTCGCTCACGCTGTGGCACAACGGCGCGTTCATTCCCGCGCGCGTGTGGCGCCAGCTCGACTACCCCGAGCTCGCGAATCCCGACGCGGGCGTGACGCCCGGCGAGCAGGCGATGCTCCCCGGCTACCTCGAGGCGATGCTGCCCGCGGGCGGCTCGTTCCATCTCGTCGCCGGCGCCGAGGAGGAGCTGTTCCGCAC
>CAZIXL010000411.1:0-3780 GCA_964542885.1 uncultured bacterium | reverse complement strand
TCATGCCGCGCATGTTCATGGCGCTGCGGCTCGAGGACCGCAAGCCGCTGGTCGAGATCATCGAGCGCACGCCCGCGATCCCCGACGGCTGCCAGTGGGGGCTGTTCCTGCGCAACCACGACGAGCTGACGCTCGAGATGGTCACCGACGCCGAGCGCGACTACATGTACGACGCGTACGCCAGCGATCCCGTGGCGCGCATCAACCTGGGCATCCGCCGCCGGCTCGCCCCGCTGCTCGACAACGACCGGCGCCGCATCGAGCTCATGCACGCGATGCTCATGTCGCTGCCCGGCAGCCCGATCCTGTACTACGGCGACGAGATCGGGATGGGCGACAACATCTACCTGGGCGACCGCAACGGCGTGCGCACGCCCATGCAGTGGAGCGGGGCGTGGAACGGCGGGTTCTCGCCGGCCGACCCCGAGCGGCTCTACCATCCGCCGATCTCGAACCCCGTCTACGGCTACCAGGCGGTCAACGTCGAGTCGCAGCGCCGCAACGAGCACTCGCTGCTCAACTGGACGCGCCGGCTCATCCAGGTGCGCCGGTCCACGCGCGTCTTCGGGCGCGGGGCGATCCAGTTCCTGCACCCGGCGAACCACCGCGTGCTCGCGTACCTCCGTTCGCTCGACGACGAGCAGATCCTGGTCGTGAACAACCTGTCGAGCTCGGCGCAGGCCGTCGAGCTGGACCTGCGCGAGCTGGAGGGCGCGATCCCGATCGAGATGTTCGGCGGCAGCCTGTTCCCGCGGATCGGCGAGCTGCCGTACATGCTCACGCTGTCCCCGTACGCGTTCTACTGGTTCCGCCTGCGCTGGCTGTAGCGAGGATCCCACCATGGCGCGCCCGAGCCTGCTGTCCGACGAGCTGATCCGCCAGCTGGTGGCGGTCGGGCAGGTCGACGTGCTGGTCGGCGTTCCGACCTTCAACAACGCCGCGACCATCGCGGAGGTCGTGAAGACGCTCCACGTCGGGCTCGCGAAGCACTTCCCGCGCGAGCGCACGGCGCTCGTGTGCCCGGACGCCGGCTCCGACGACGGCACGCCCGACCTGGTCCGCGCCGCGCCGCTGGCGGCGGCCGAACGCCAGGGCTCGCCCACGCTGCGCACCACCCATCGCGTGAGCGCGCCCTACCGCGGACTCCCGGACGGGGCGGCCGGCGTGCGCACGGTGTTCGCGGCCGCGGACCTGCTGCAGGCGAAGGTGGTCGTCGTGATGGACGCCAACCTTGCGGACCCCGACCCGGAGTGGGTGGGGGCGCTCGCGCGGCCGGTGTGGAAGGACGAGGCCGAGCTCGTGCTGCCGGTGCACGCGCGGCACCGCTTCGAAGGCCCGCTGCTCGGCCAGCTCGTGCGGCCGCTGCTCGGCACGGCGTACGCCCGGCGGCTGCGCGCGAACGTGGCGGGCGACTTCGCCTGCGCGGGCCGCCTCGCGGCCCGCTTCGTCACGAGCGCGCCGTGGGAGGGCGACCCGGGGCGCGCGGCACTCGACGTGTGGCTCGTGGGCACGGCGCTCGCCGAGGAGCTGCGGCTCCTGCAGGTGCACCTGGGCGCGTGCCGCTTCGGGCCGCGCGTCGCACGGACGGGCCTGCCCGAGCTGTTCGGGCAGGTCGTGGGGGCGTCGTTCGCATGCCTCGACCGGCACGCCGCGGCGTGGACCGCGCGCGCCGAGCTGGCCGACGCGCCCGTCGCCGGCGAGCCCGCCGGCGTCGAGGGGCCCGACGTTCCGGTGGCGGCCGCGCCGCTCGTCGAGCGGTTCCGCTCGGGCGTGCGCGACCTCGAGCCCCTGCTGCGCGAGATCGTGGTGCCGGCAACGCTCGCGGGGCTGCAGTCGGCGGCCGCGTCCGAGGACGCGGTGCCGACCGTGCCCGACACGCTCTGGGTGGCCGCGGTCTACGAGTTCGCCGCGGCGGCCCACCGCGGCGTGATGAAGCGGGAGCACCTGACGCAGGCGCTGGTGCCCCTCTACCTGGGCCGGACGGCCTCGTTCTTCGCGGAGATCGAGGGCCTGGACGAGCCGGCCCATCGCGAGAGACTCACCGCGCTCGAGCGCGAGTACGAGGCCCGGCGCCCGTACCTGCTCGAGCTCTGGAACACCGAAGGCGGGAGGTGAACCATGGCGCAATCCATCGCGGACGTGCTTCGCACGGCGTGGCGGGATTTCCTGTCCGGCGTGGAGTCGTTCCTGCCCCACCTGCTCGCGATGCTGAGCCTGATCCTCGCGGGCTGGCTCATCGCCTGGGTGCTCGGCTTCACGCTCCGGCACGTGCTCCGCTGGCTCAAGTTCGACGTGCTGGCCGACCGGACGGGGGCGACGGCGATGCTCCGGAAGGTCACGCTGCCGGCCGCTTCCGAGGTCGTGGCGTCGCTGGTCTTCTGGCTCGTGTGGGCGGCCTTCGTGCTCTCGGGCATCGGCGCGCTCGGCTTCACGGGCATGGAGTCGCTCGCGTCCGACTTCGTGGCCTTCATGCCGCGGCTGGCGGTCGGGCTCGCGATCCTGGTGGTCGGCATGGTCGCGGCGAACTTCGCGTGGCGGGCGACGCTGCTCGCGGCGGTCAACTCGAGCCTGCCGTCGGCGCGGCTGCTGAGCGGCGCCGTGCGCTGGCTGATCGTCGCGCTCACGGTGGCGATGGCGCTCGAGCAGATCGGCGTCGCGAAGACGATCATGCTCACCGCTTTCGCGATCGCCTTCGGCGCGGTCATGCTGGGCGTCGCGATCGCGATCGGCATCGGCGGCGGCCCGGTGGCGCGGCGGCTCCTCGAGCGGCAGTTTCCCGAGACGCCGAAGGAAGAGACGAAGCTCCCCGACGACCTGTCGCACCTCTGATGCCCGGCGCGCGGCGGGTGTGAGCGCGTTCGGCGCCGTCCCGGACGCGGGCGGCACGCGGTTCCGCGCCTGGGCGCCCGACGCCCGCACGCTCGACGTCGTGCTCGAAGCGGACGGCACCCGCGTGCCGATGGCGCCCGCGCCCGGCGGCATGCGCGAGGCGTTCGTGCCCGGCGTGCGCGCCGGCGACCGCTACCGGCTCTCGCTCGACGGCGGGCGGCCGCTGCCCGATCCCGCGTCGCGCTTCCAGCCCGACGGCGTGCACGGGCCCTCCGAGGTCGTGGACCCGTCGGCGTTCGCGTGGAGCGACGGCGCGTGGCACGGCGTGCCGCTCGCGGAGCTGGTGCTGTACGAGCTGCACGTGGGCACGTTCACGCCCGAGGGCACGTTCGCCGCCGCCGCGCGGCGGCTGCCGGAGCTGCGCGCACTGGGCGTGACCGCGGTCGAGCTCATGCCCGTCGCCGACTTCCCGGGGAACCGCAACTGGGGCTACGACGGCGCGGCGCTCTTTTCGCCGGCCCGCTGCTACGGCACGCCCGACGAGATGCGCGCGTTCGTCGACGCCGCGCACGCGCAGGGCCTGGCCGTGCACCTCGACGTCGTCTACAACCACCTCGGCCCCGACGGCGCCTACGCGCCGGCGTTCAGCCGCCACGTGTTCTCGGCGCGGCACCGGAGCCCGTGGGGGCGGGGCCTCGACTTCGACGGTCCGCACGCGGCGGGCCTGCGCGCGTTCCTCGTCGCGAACGCCGCGCACTGGATCGCCGAGTACCACCTGGACGGACTGCGCCTCGACGCGACGCACGCGATCGTCGACGACTCCGCGCGCCACGTGCTCGCCGAGATCGGCGACGTCGCGCGCGCCGCGGGCCCGGGCCGCGAGGTGACCGTGGTGGCCGAGGACCTGCGCAACCTCGCGCGCCTCGTCGAACCCGAATCCGCGGGCGGGCA
>CAZIXL010000410.1:0-3781 GCA_964542885.1 uncultured bacterium | reverse complement strand
GAACGTGCTGCCGGCGCTGCGTCCTTCCCGCCGCACGTTCTTCGAGTTCTACAACAACCGCATCTGGGCGCACTCGGAAGGCGACACGGTCCACCTGAACTCGTGGGTCTGCCTCCCCGCCGGCGGCTTCGACGCGGATTCGCCCTACTTGGTGAAGGTCGGTTTCGACCCGAGCATGCCGATCGGCCCGGTGACGACGCCCGACCCCAACCCGAACGGCTCGCCGATCCTGTTCCGCGCGAAGTACTCGATGGACAAGACGGACCTCACCTCGCTCAACCCCAGCGAGTCGCAGCCGTACCCGCTGTTCGACCGCACGTCCTCCTTCTACGAGCCGCACATCAACTACGTCACCCCCATGACGTACTCGGGCAAGGTCTACGCCTTCGTCGTGGCCGAGGACGCGGACGGGACGGTCGACCGGCGCATCCAGCAGGCGGGGGGCCAGCGCGCGATCGTGGACGCCGTGGATGCCCACAACGCGAGCCCCGAGCAGCTGGCGGTACGCCACCAGATCGTCGTCTTCTACACGAATCACGCGCCGGTCGTGGACACGTCCACGGCGGGCTTCGTGCCCCGGACGGGCGCGACGATCCGTGGCGTCAACCAGACCTTCAACATCCTCGCGCACGACATCGACGGCATCGACCCGTCCCGCACCGCCGAGCCGGGCGGTCCGCAGAACCCGGTGGCGCAGATCCTCGAGCGGACCGTGACGCTGATCCAGGTCCAGGGGGGCACGACCGTGACCCAGGAACTGGTGAACAAGTCCGTCGCGGGCCCGTCCATCAACTTCACGCCGTCCTCGAGCTTCGTGAACGGGCCGATGACCGTGCGCGTCCGCCTCTCGGACGCGGTCACGAAGAGCACGGGCCTCAACTCGGGGCGGACGGTGACCGTGGACATCCCGGTCACCTACAGCGTCAGCGCGCCGTCGGGAATGCCGCCGGACGGCGAGTCGGGCGAATCGCAGTCGACCCAACGACCGGGGTCACCGCAAGCCGCGAACGGGAGACAGTAGTCATGAAGCACCTTTCCTACGGCCGCCTGGCCGTGCTCTGCGCGGGCCTGCTGGCCGCGATCGCGGCCTCGGGGTGTGACAAGCCCGGCGTGAAGTTCCTGGTCCCGAACGAGCGTCCGTCGGTCGACCTGACCGCGGCGCCGCTCAGCCAGGCGGACACCTCGTGGTACGCGTACAAGATGAACTGGTCCGGCAACGACCCCGACGGCCGCGTCGTGCGCTTCGAATACGCCATCGACCCGCCCAGGGAGCAGGCCGGCGTCACCCAGGACACGCTGTGGGTGTCGACCGAGAAGAACGAGGAACAGCTCTTCTTCCGTGCCACCAAGGCCTACTTCGATCCCAAGCGCGGCTGGCGCTCGAACGACGTGCACACGTTCGTCATCCGGGCCCTGGACGACGCCGGGGCGTACTCGGCGCCCAAGTGGCGGTCCTTCTTCTCGTACACGATCGCCCCGGTCGTCTCGATCACGAACCCGCTGCCGAGCAAGCTGCTGCCCCGGGCGACCACGCCCGCGGTGCGGATCAGCTGGACGGGCCGCGACGAGGACGGCGTCTTCTCGCAGAAGCCGGTCAAGTACAAGTACCGGCTGTTCAAGCGCGGCGATCCCGAGTACGACCTGGAGCGCGCCATCAGCTCGCCCGACTCGGTCCGCACCTTCTACGCGGCCCGCAACTTCGCCGGCTGGGATTCGGTGAGCGGCGACACGACGTTCGTCCAGTACACGAACCTCATCCCCGGCGAGCCGCACCTGTTCGTCGTGATCGGGATCGACGAGGCCGGCGCCTACTCGCCGGACTTCAGCCTCGACGGGAACATGCTCCAGTTCACGCCGGGCTTCGCGAACACGCTCGGGCCGGTCTTCACCGTGTTCAACGAGTTCTTCATCAAGCAGTACGCCTCCGGCGGGTACACCGACAATCCGCTCGCCGAGATCAAGCTCGAGATCCCCGCGGGCCAGCCCGTCACGTTCAACTGGGTCGCGGCCCCTCCGCCCGGCTCCGCGATCGAGTGGTACCGCTGGAAGCTCGACGGGGACCACACGGACGAGACTCCGCGTACGAACGAGAACACCGACTGGTACCACTGGAGCCGCAAGAGCGTCCTGACGACCACTGCGACGGTCGGGCCATTCGCCGGTGGAGAGGAGCACTTCCTCTACATCGCCGCGCAGGACAACAACGGCCTGCAGAGCCTCGCGATCGTGCACATGTTCGTCGTCCAGCCGACGTTCCAGCGGAACCTGCTGATCGTGGACGACACGCGCCTGCCGGTGGACCAGTTCCCGGGCGGACAGAACACCCCGCCGCAGCAGTACACCGGCGTGTGGCCCTACGCGGCCGAGCTGGACACGTTCTTCTACGCCAAGGGTGGCTTCCCGTGGCGCGGGCCCCGCGGCATCACCGGCACCCTGCCACCGAGCAAGCCCGGTATCTTCGCCGGCTACACGTACGACACGCTCGGTACGCGGCTCGGCCTCGAGATCGCCAGCGCCGGCGTCCCGCTGAGCAAGCTCGGCGAGTACCAGCACCTGATCTGGTACACGGACCAGGTGGGCCACGACGCCACCCCGAACGACGGGCCCGAGACGCTCATCAAGCCGATCTCGTACCTGCGCTGGATGAGCGCACCCGGGCGCGCCAACACGGTCGCCACGTACGTGTTCGCGGGCGGCGAGATGTGGCTCGCCGGCGGTACGGCGGCCTCGATCACGCTGCACGAGTACAACAAGGACGCCAACGACACGAAGTACGGCGCGAAGAAGTACGTGTACTCACTGACGTCCGGCGAGCTGGTGCCGGGCCGCATGATGTACGACTACGCGCACTGGCGGAGCGAGTTCGTGACCGATGCCGCCCTGACGACGCCCCGCAAGACGAGTGCGCCCGTCCTGCACGCCGCCGGTGCGTGGTCGTCGCCGGGCTGGAAGTACAGCCGGTCGGGCAGTCCGTGGACGACACCCGACTACACGCTGCTGCCCACGGCGATGCGTCGCCGCGCGCTCGCGCTGGGGGATTCGCTGCCGTGGACCTGCTTCCCGACGCAGACGCAGCGCTATTTCTCGACCGTGCTGCCGGTGAACGTCGAGTACCTGACCGACGACAACCGCATCATCGAGGACTTCGACCCGAGCCCGACGGGTGAGAGCCAGCAGTCCGCACTGGACTCGCTGTACTACCTCGCCGGCGGCCAGCTCGTGACGCTCGGCACCGGGCGCCTGCCCGTGACCATGACGTACTACTACGGCATCGACAGCCCGCGGTACGTCTTCACGGGCTTCGACCTGTGGAGCTGGAGCCGGGTGGACATCCAGGGCCTGGTGGACTTCGTCCTGCAGAACATCTGGGGCATGACCAAGAGCAGCGTTCCCACGGCGCCGGCGTATGCACGGCCGGCGGCCGCCACGATCCAGCAGACGCTTCCGCCCGCCTCGACCCGGCGATCCGTGGTCGTGCCCGGCGGCCGGAGCGGGAGTAGATAAATGACCGGGTTCCGCATGTCCCCCCGGAGCCTGCTTGCCGTCGCCCTCGCCGCCCTGGCCTTCACGGCCGGGGCGGGCGTGGCGCGCGCGCAGCAGGCGACGGCCTTCCCTTCGATCAAGGTGTGGCTCGAACAGGGCGCCTGGCAGGACAGCACGCTCGTCCCGGGGTACTCGTTCGCACCCGTCGGCTACTTCACCGCGCCGCTCGCCGACAGCCTGGTGCCGCGGGCCAGAACGCTCACCCTGCGCTGGCTCCGTGACCGCGTGGCCGAGAACC
>CAZIXL010000409.1:0-3782 GCA_964542885.1 uncultured bacterium | reverse complement strand
TGGCCGTTCAGGAGGGCGCGCGCACGCACTGGGTCGTCCGCGATCCGCACGAGATCGTCGCGTGGGTCGCCTTCGACACCGCCACCGTGCGCCAGCGGCTGCCGGGCGAGCTGCGATTCGTCACGATCGGTGAACTCGCCGCGCGAGGCGTCGGTTGGGCGGCGGAGCACCTCGCCGAGCATCCGCAGCGGCGCGGTTGGGGCGTTTCGTTTCTCGAGATCGTGCAGGCCGGCACGTTCACGCTCGACGGGCGCTCCCCCGCGTGGCCGGCGCACGGCGCCGTGGCGCTGTGGTGCGCGCGAGTCGCGCCAGCGGACAGTGCGACGGATCTTGGGCCCGGGCTGCCGTACCTGCTGCTCGAGTTCTGGCTGCCCGACCGCGCGTTCGTCCAGTTCATGCGTGGCAAGGGCCACTACGCTACGTACGGCCGCGCGGCGCTGGCGCGGGACACGCACGGCCACTGGCGGGGCTCCGTGCACGTCGACGGGCTCGACGTCGCCGCCGACTGCCTGCCCGCCGGTCCCGTCGAGGGCGGAGACGCGTCCGCGGGCACGCAGGCGTTGTTCCCGCCGCGCGGCTCCGGGATCACGAGCGTCGTCCGCATCGCGTTCGTCGGGCATCGCGTGCAGGACTGCGCGGCAGGTTCGTCGTGGAGGCTGCGCGGCTCGCACCCGCTCGCGCGCGGCGCCGTGCTGGCGCCTTCATCATACGAGTTCGGCTACGAACTCGACGGCGGAGCCTGCGCGCCCTGAGCGCGCCCAGGCTCGCGAGGGCGCGCCGGGCCGCGTTCGTGTCCACGCTCGATCGGGTGGAACGCTTCCACAGCGCCCACGAAGTCGAGGCCTACCCCGGTTTGGTTCCTCGCGAGTACAGCTCCGGAGAACGCCAGGTCCGAGTCCGCGTGACGAAGGCCGGCAACGGGCGAACCCGCTGGCTGCTCGTGGAGGCCGCTTGGGTCATCCTGCTGCGCACGCGCGGAGGCAACACGCAATACCCGCGCGAATGGGCCGCCCGAGTCGCATAGCGTCGGGGTCGCGCCACCGCCTCCAGGGCCCTGGCTCGACGGCTTGCCGGCATCCTGTTCGCCATGAAGAGGGACCAGCGCGGCTTCGCGCCGCCCTCGCTGGTGAGCTCATCCGATCACACGGTGGCTGCCCAAAACTATCGCCATCGCGTCCTCTGGCGGTGTTCGAGACAGGGGCGGGTGAGCGCGGGGGTTCCCACAGTCGCTGTCGAGACCGTCGCCTGGATTGCGCACCCGCCCGATCGCACGGTCCTCCTGCGCCGACGAGCCAACGGTCGTCCACGTCGAGCGCGTACAGAAGGGTAAGGAACCTCGCCCGAAGACGCGTCCGAGTCGGTACCTGGAGGCGTTGCCATCGAAAGAACCGTCCCATGAGATGGACACACCACTTGACGACGGGGGCCGCTTCCCAGAAGGAAACCGCTGCTCGGTCCGTCTGCGCTACGGGGCCACACGCGGCGTCGGGCGCTTCTTCGTATCGTCGCGTCGGCGCAGGACCGGCAGGTCACTCCGCCCTGTCGGGCGTGGTTCGAAGCGCGGCGGCTCGGTCTTCGACGGCGCGGAAGACGCGCAGGAAGTTCTCGCTCGTGAGCAGCCGCAACTCGCGCTCGGTCCAGCCTCGCGACGCCAGTTCCTCCAGCAGCGCCGGATACCGGCTCGCGTCGGCAAGGTCGGGAATCATGAACTCGGCGTCGTTCCCGAAATCGCCGCCGATCCCCACGTGGTCCACCCCGATCAGGCGCCGGATGTAGTCGATGTGGTCTGCGACCTCGCCGACGCTCACCACCGGCTCCGGATGCTCCGCCTTCCATTCGGTGTCCACGTAGCGATCGGCGGCGGCCGTGTCGGCCGAGGCGACGAGCCGTGACCGCCAGGCGGCCTCGATCGCCACCAGCCAGTCGGCGTGCCGCTGGCTCACGTGGAAGGGCACGAAGTTCACCATCACGATGCCGCCGTTCGCTCGCAGGGAGCGCAGGACGTCGTCCGGTACGTTGCGGTTCACGTGGCAGAGCGCGTACGCGTTCGAGTGGCTGAAGATGACCGGCGCGGTGCTCGCGGCGAGCGCGCCCCGCATGGCGTCGGCCGAGACGTGCGACAGGTCCACCATCACCCCGAGCCGGTTCATCTCGGCGATCATCGTCCGGCCCAGTGCCGAGAGGCCGCCATGGCGCGGATCGTCGTCGCTGCCATCGGCAAGATCGTTCGTCCGGTAGGCCAGGGTCACCGCACGTAGTCCGAGGTGGTAATACATCCGGAGCAGCGCCGGGTCGTTCTGCAGCAGCACGGCGCCCTCGAAGATCGGCACGATGCCGATACGCCGGTCCTTCATTGCGGCCTGCAGCGCATCCGCCGACCCCACGATCTGCAGGTCGTTCGCGTAGCGCTCCGCCAGCCGGTGCATCAGGTCGAAGGCACGGACCAGGTGCACCATGTCGCGGTCCTTGCCGTACACGTTGTAGAGCTGGCCGCCGACCCCTCCCCGTCGCCATTTCGGGATGTCCGTCGTGCCGGTCGTCTCGATGTCCAGGGGGTAGTCGGCGAGGTCGCGCGGGCACTGGCCGCAGTTCAGCCAATAGCGGTACAGGTCGTCGTGGCCGTCCACGATCGGTGCGGCGCGCAGGACGCGTGCGACCATCGCTGCCGCCCGGGCGCGGGACGGCGGCGAAGGTGCCGCGCTGGCGCACGTCGTGCAGGCCGCGAGCAGCAGCCACGTGAGGGGCCGGAGGTGGAGCGGCCTCACACGGCCCTCGGGGCGGTGCGACCGCCGCCGCGGGTCCGCGCCGAGGGCGCGGTGCGCCTGTTGCGCGTCGCCTTCCGCGCCCGATTCGCACGTGCCTTCTGCGCCTCCGCGCGGATGACCACCGAGCCCTCCGCGCCCGCGCGCGGACGCAGCTTCGCGACCTTCAGCGCGGCCGCCATCAGGGCTTCGATGTCCGGGCGGTCCAGGTCCGCCGGCTTGCTCAGCACGACGTGGCGCACGGTCCCGCCGCGACCTCGAAGCAGACGGCCGGGATCCGCCTTCGACAGCTGCGCACCCTGTGCGAAGAACAGCTTCGCCTCCTCCGGGTACAGGCCGAGCGAGCACACGCCCTCGTAGCCGTTCTCGGTCGGCGAGTAGGCGATCACGAGGGCGCCCTGGTTTTCGTACACGTACACGACCTCGAAGAGGCCCGGCAGGCGGGCGCGCAGCTTCTTGCGGATGGCTTTTCCGAGCCGGGCCATCGCGGGCCCGTACGTCGCGAAGTAGCCGGCGAGTTGGCGTTCGGAGCTGGTCAGGTGCGACCTCCTCGTTCTCGAGTTTGCGAAGCCCCGGCACCGGGGGGTGATGCGCCGGGGCTACCGCTTCGCTTTGGCGGTCTTCTTCGCGGCGGGGTGGCCGAGCGCCACGGCCTGATCGAGCAGCGCGACGAGATCACGCTCCACGATGTCCCGCGTCGAGCGCAGCTTCACGTGGCGCACGTACTGGCCGCTGCCCTCGAGCAGGCCTTTCGGGTCCGCGAGCTTCGAGCCCGCCATGAACCCGAACTGCGTGTGCTCGGGCGAGGCGTAGACGTAGGCGATCGGGTACTTGCCCTGCACCCAGCAGCCGTTGCCGTACTTGACCGCCTCCTCGAGCGAGGGCGCGGCACGCTTCACGAGCTTGCGCAGGGCACGGATCACCGTCTGGTTCGCGCGGGGCTGCGCCTTCAGGTACGCGTCGAAGCTCGGATACGACTTCATCGGGCCCATGGCCGTGGCTGCCTCCCGGACGATGCAG
>CAZIXL010000408.1:0-3788 GCA_964542885.1 uncultured bacterium | reverse complement strand
GGCATTTCGTGCAGCACTACCAGCGCAAGCTCGCCCGACCGCTGCGGGCGATCTCCGACGAGTCGATCGCGCGCCTGCAGGCGTACGCGTGGCCGGGAAACGTGCGCGAACTCCAGAACGTGATCGAGCGGGCGTGTGTGCTGGCGACCGGGCCGGTGGTGGAAGTCACGGGCCTGTCGGGCGGCGCCACCCCGAGCGAGGCGCGGCCCGACGACGGGATCGCGACGATGGACGAGATGGAGCGCCGGCACATCCGGCGGGCGCTCGAGCGGGCCGGCGGCCGCATCGCCGGACCCGGCGGCGCGGCGAGTCTGCTCGACATGCACCCGAACACCCTTCGGTCGCGCATGCAGAAGCTCGGCGTTCGCAGCTGACGGACACGGCACGTTCGAGCGATCGCGGCCGACGACTCCGGAAGACGGGCCGCAAAGGCGCGGCGCAGGACGTCGAGGCGCCCGGGAGCGAGGCCGCTTCGACGCGCCGGCGGGCCACGCGGACACGCGACCGGGTGGCCGCGAGCTCCCTGAAGGCGCACCACGCCGAGAGAGGCACGCAGGGCACGCCGGTCAGCCTTCCGTTGCGGCCGCGAAACGCGCGTGCTACGGCTCCCGGTCCGGTGGGACCATCCTCACACCCGAACAGGGAGAGCCGCGATGCGCATCGTCACCCGAATCGTCGTCGTCCTCGTCGCCGTCCTCGTGTTGTTCGCCGTCTACGTGCAGATGCGGCCGAACACCTACGTGGTCGAGCGCTCCGCCACGATCGCGGCTCCGCCGGCGGTGGTCTACGCCGAGGTCAGCGACTTCCATCGGTGGAAGAACTGGTCGCCCTGGGAAAAGCTCGACCCCGCCATGAAGACCGATTTCCAGGGCCCGGAGTCCGGGGTCGGCGCCACCTACCACTGGGTCGGCAACAAGCAGGTCGGTGAGGGCTCGATGAAGATCACCGAGGCGGACCCCGACTCGAAGGTGGTCATCGACCTCGAGTTCATCCAGCCGTTCAAGTCCTCGAGCACGACCACGCTCTCGCTCACCCCGGAGGGGGACGGCACGCGGGTCTCGTGGAGCATGGCGGGCAACCACAACTTCGTCTCCAAGCTCATGTGCACCTTCATGAGCATGGACAAGATGATCGGGCCCGATTTCGAAAAGGGCCTCGCCCAGCTCGGCACCGCCGCGACCGCGGCGGCGGCCGCCGACACCACGGGGGCGATGCCCGCGAACCCGTGACCCGGGGCGGTCGCGGGCCGCGACGTGCGCGACGAAACGACGGGCGCGGGGCGATCGGGCTCCGCGCCCGTCCTGCGTTCCCGAGGCCCGGTCGAGAGAAGGGATTGCCCCCGGGGTCCGCCCGCGCGATGCTCGCGCGCACCCGCCGACGCCGCCGACATTCCGCACCCGCGCATGCCGCCGGCGCGGAACCGCCCCGCGAGGGCGGCCCCGAGGGCGGCCCGAAGGATGCGCGCGGCTCGTCCACCGACGGTGCCTCCGGCACGCCGGGTCCCGATTCCGACCCAGGAGCATTCATCGACATGGACCACGAACACACGGGCGTGCTGGTCCTCGGCGCCGGCCTGCAAGGGACCGGCGTCGCCCTCGAGTTGGCACGTCGGGGCATCGCGGTCACCTTGCTCGATCGCGACGAAGTGCCGCTCAACCGGGCGAGCCTGCGCAACGAGGGGAAGATCCACCTCGGCTTCATCTACGCCAACGACGCGTCGATGCGCACCTCGTTCCTGCAGCTCGAAGGTGCGCTGCGGTTCCGCCGCATCCTCGCCCGGTGGGTCGAGCGCGAGGACGCCTGGCTCGAGCCGTCCACCCCGTTCCACTATCTCGTCGCGCGCGATTCGGTGGTCACCCCGGAGCGGCTGGCCCGGCACTACGGCGCGATCGAGGAGCACTGCCGGGAACGGCTCGCCGGCGACGCGGAACTCGACTACCTCGGCGAGCGGCCCGACCGGATCGTGCGCCCGCTCGAGCGCGGCGAGCTGGAGGCGCACTTCGACCCCGCGGCGTTCTCGGCCGGATTCGCCACGGCCGAGCGGGCCGTGCACACGGAACGCCTCGCCATCGCCCTGCGGGCCGCGGTGGCGGCGTCGCCCCGGATCGCGTTCGCGGGCTCGCGCGTGGCGCGCACGCTGGCCCGCGAAGGCGACGGGTTCCGGGTGGAAGGGGACGGTGCCGGGGGCGACTGGAGCATGCGCGCCGACCAGGTCGTGAACGCGACGTGGGAGGGCCGGCTCGCGCTCGACCGGCAACTGGGGATGCCGCCGCCGGCGACGCTGCTGCACCGGCTCAAGTACCGGGTCATCGCGCGGCTGCCGGCGGAGCTGCGCGGCGCGCCATCGGTCTCGATGGTCCTCGGCCGTTACGGGGACGTCGTCGTGCGCGCCGACGGGACCGCGTACCTGTCGTGGTATCCGGCAGGACTGCGCGGTTGGAGCCACGACGTGGAACCTCCCACCGAGTGGGACGCCGCGTGCCGGGGCGAGGTCCCGCCCGACGTCGCGCGCGAGGTCGCCGCGGCGATCCTCGCGGGCATCGATCCCTGGTATCCGGGGATCGCGCGCTCCGAACCGATCCTGGTGGACGCCGGGGCCATCGTCGCGCTCGGCCGCAGCGACGTCGACGACGCCGCGAGCGACCTGCACGATCGCTCGCACATCGGCGTCACCTCGAGCGGGAACTACCACTCCGTGGACCCGGGCAAGCTGACGACCGCACCCTACTTCGCCCTCGAGGTGGCCGATCGGGTGTCGGCCATTCACCGGGCCGACGGGCGGACGCGGTGACCGATCCCGGCAGCGGCCGGACCGTCACCGCCCTGGTCCCGGCCTGGCGGGCGTCGGCGTTCATCCGCTCCACGCTCGACGGGCTCGCGGCGCAGACTTTTGCCGGCCTGCGGATCGTGATCTCGGACGACGCCTCGCCCGACGACACGGCCGCGATCGGCGAAGCGTACGCGGCCCGCGACGGGCGCTTCCGCGTGATTCGCCAGCCGCGCAACCTCGGCTGGATCGGGAACGTCAACGCCCTGCTCGCACGCGGCGCCGGCGACTACCTGCTCTTCGCGTTCCACGACGACGTCCTGGCGCCCGACTACGTGGCGCGCTGCGTCGCCGCGCTCGAGGCGAACCCGCGCGCGATCCTCGCGTTCTCGGACGTCACGCTGGTGAACCCGGACGGCACTTCGGAGGCGCGCGCCTATCCCGAACTCGACGGCCTGAGCGCGCGACTGGAGCGCGCCCGCGCCGTCGCGCAGCGGCGCGGATGGTGGTGGATCCCGAACCGCGGCGTCTTCCGCGCCTCCGCCGCGCGCGCCATCGGCGGGCTGCGGCGCCACCTCGCCGGCGAGTACTCCGCGGACTGGCCGTGGCTCCTGCACATGAGCCTGCTGGGCGAGTTCGTCCGGATCCCCGCGCCCCTGTGCACCAAGGTCTACACGCACCAGAGCCTCTCGCGCAGCTGGACGATCGGGGTGGGGCCGACCATCGGCGTGACCCTCTCGGCCCTGCGGGAGGTGGCGAGGGCGCAGGCCCCCGTCCGCGAGAAGCTCGTCGTCGGCGCTGACCTGCTGCGCTACGCGGGGCGAACGCTGCGCCAGGCCGCCGGCCGCCGCGCGCGGCGTACCGGTCCGGAGCGGTAGGCGCGCCGAAGGCGCCGGCGTGCCGCGAGCTTGCGATCGGCCCGGCCGGATGCACCGGCTGGGCCGATCGCAGTCTCGTCGCGAACGCGCGCGCGGACGTGACGACCCGTTCGCGCCGCCTACCTCAGCACGGCCACGCGCGC
>CAZIXL010000407.1:0-3789 GCA_964542885.1 uncultured bacterium | reverse complement strand
CCCCGCGGGGGCGACGTGCCCGGAGGCCGCTCCCGCAGCGTGCTCACCTCGCCGCCGTTCGGCTCGCTGCGCCCGGGCGAGCTGCGCGGCGCGCTCGACGCGCTCGACCTGGCGTCGGGGACCGACGAGGTGCTGCTCGCCGCGCGGGTCGCACCGCCCGCCGGCGCCACGTTCGCGGGGGAGTGGGGCTCTCCCGCCGACGAGGCGCCCGCCCGGCTCAAGGTCACCTTCGCCGCCGGCTCGCTCGCGCAGGATCGCGAGCTCGGAGACCGCGGGTGGCTGCTCTGCGGGCTCCTCGACGGCACGCGCACGGTGCGCGATGCGATCGCACCGTACGCCGAGGCCTGCGAAGCGGAGCCCGCGGCGGCGGCACGCGAGGTCCTCGGCTTCGTGCGCGAGGGGCTCGCGCGAGGGCTGCTTCGCCCGGCTCCGGTCGGCGCCTAGACGCCCGCCGGGCCGTCGAGGGTCTCGCGCACGTGGCGCAGGAGCCTCGCCGGCGTGAACGGCTTCGGCAGGATCGAGCTGCGCACGAGCACGTCGGAAAGGGGCAGCCGGTCCGCCGTGTAACCCGATACGAAGAGCACCGGGACGCCCGGGCGGATGCGGGACGCGTACACGGCCAGTTCGGAACCGCCCATGTGCGGCATCACGACGTCGGTGACGATCAGGTGCAGGGGCGAACCGAGCCGCTCGCACGCGAGCACGGCCTCGGTGCCGTTGCGCGCCTCGACGACCGAGTAGCCGGCCGAGCGCAGGATCGCGCCCGTCACGTGCCGGATCTGCTCGTCGTCGTCGACGAGCAGGATGGTCTCGTTGCCGCGGAGCGTCGAGATCGGTGCCGGCGCGACCTCGGAGGCGGGCCGGTCCTCGGTGAGCGGCAGGTAGATGCGGAATGTCGTGCCCAGTCCCGGCTCGCTGAGCACCGAGATGCTCCCGCCGTTCTGGTGCACGATGCCGTAGACGGTCGCCAGCCCGAGGCCGGTGCCCTCGCCCGCCGGCTTCGTGGTGAAGAAGGGCTCGAAGATGTGCTCCTGCGTGTGGCGGTCCATGCCCGAGCCGGTGTCCCGCACCTCGAGGACCGCGTAGGCGCCGGGCGGGATCCCGAGCGACTCCGCCGCCGTCTCGGCGTCGAGCTGCTCGGCACGGGTCGCCACCGTCACCGTGCCGCCCTCGGGCATCGCGTCGCGCGCGTTCACGATCAGGTTGAGCACGACCTGCTCCACCTGGCCGGTGTCGGCGAGGACGTTGCCGAGCCCCTCGGTGAGCTCGAGGCGGATCACGATCCCCGCGCGCAGCAGGCGCTGCATCATCTTCTCCATGTCGCGCACGGTCACGTTCAAGTCCGAGATGCCGCGCGCGACGACGTTCCGCCGGCTGAACGTGAGGAGCTGCCGCGTGAGTTGGGCCGCGCGCTCGCCGGCCTTGCGGATCTCCTCGAGGTCCGTGACCGCCGGGTCGTCGGCCGGCAGGCGGTCCAGGAGCAGGTCGGTGTAGCTCATGATCACGGTGAGCAGGTTGTTGAAGTCGTGCGCCACGCCGCCGGCCAGGTGCCCGATCGCGTCCATCTTCTGGATCTGGCGCAGGCGTTCCTCGCTGCGCGCGAGCGCCAGCGCGGTGCGCCGCGCGTCGGTCACGTCGAGGGACAGGATGCAGACGCCCTCGGGCACGGGCAGGAACCGCAGGTCGAACGTGCCGCGCGAGCCGTCGGCGCGGTGGAACTCGTTCTCCATCCGCTGGGGCGTGCGCTCGACCATGCAGCGCCGCAGGACGGCGAACATCGCGGTGCGGTCGATGCCCGGGAAGCAGTCCACCATACGGCGCCCGATCAGTTCGCCCGGCTCGCGATGCGCCTGCCTGGCGACCTCCTCGTTGACGTACAGGTACGTCCAGTCGGGACTGACCACCTGGCAGCCTTCGTGGAGGCCGTCGAGGACGTCGCGCGCGATGACTTCGGGAGAGGCTCCTGAAGGATGCTCCAACGTGGGCTCCCCGGCGGAGGGAACTGCATTCGCGCTTCAGATTCGTCCTGCCCGTGGACACTAGCCCAGCAGGGCATCCCCGACGAAACAATTCGCATTCGAGTCCCGTGCCCGAGAATGCAAACGTCGCCTCATCGAGATCGAATCGAGTCGGAATGCCCGTCAGCGAGATCCGGTCGGCGCGGAAGGAGGGAGCGAATCGGGGAACGAGAGCGTGGCGACGAGCCGTGCGAACGTGCGGCGGTCGCGTTCGAGTCCCAGGAAGCGCACTCGAATCGGGCGATCCTCACGCACGAGGTCGACATCGCGGCCGCTGAAGACCGTGTCACCCGGCGACCGCCATTCGTAATCGACGATGCGTGCCGGGCCGCCCGCGAGCGTCGTGTCGGTCTCGCCCACGAGGCGCCAGCGCGAGGAATCGGAATCGAACCCGGCCCGGCGCGCCGGCGCGGAAGCGCCCGCGGGTCCGGCCGTGACCTCGATGCGCGCCCGCACCGTCCCGCCCGGCTCGAAGCGCACGCCTTCGGAACCGCCGTCCGACAGCACCGAGCGATGCCAGGACCGCGGTGGCGGCGAGAAGGAGACGAGCACGCCGTCGAGCGTGAACGCCTCGGGCGGGATCGGCCGGCCCCCCGCGCACCCGGCCAGCAGGAGCAGCACGAGCGGGACCAGCCGCAGGCCCGCGTTCGGGGCCGGCGTCGCGGCGATTCGGAAGCGGGGGCGGGCGGCGAGCACGCCGGGACTCTAGCGGCCGATCGCCGCGCCGGTCGAGGCGCGCGCCGGCGGGCCGCCCGGAGCGGCCGGCCGGCCGGCTGCTTGCCCCGGGCGCCCGCATGCCCTAGACAGTCCCCTGCCGGGCGGCACCCGCGCCGCCCCGGCGACCTTCCGCGAGGCTCCATCCCGAGCGTGAACCCCGAAGACCCGACACACGGCGAACCCTCGGCCGTACCTGCCGCTGTGAACCCGGCCCCCGCGCTCGCGAGCGACGCGCCCGACGCCGCCTGGATGGCGCGCGTCCGCGCGCGCGATCCCGAGGCGCTCGGGCGGCTCTTCGACACGCATTTCGACCGGTTGTTCGGCCTCGTCTACCGCCTGACGGGTGCCCGTGCCACGGCGGAGGACGTGCTCCAGGAAGTGTTCCTCAGGCTCCATCGCAGCGCCGACCGGCTCGACCCGGGCCGTGACCCCGGCGCATGGCTCGTCACGATCGCCGTCAACCTGTGCCGCGATCACTGGCGTTCGGGCGCGTACCGGGCTTCCAGGCGGAGCGTGCCGATCGGCGACGAGGCGGTGCCCGCGTCGAACCCGCCGGCCCCCGCTTCGGCCCAGCCCGACGAGCAGGTCCTGCGCCTCGAGCGCGAGCGCCTCGTGCAGGACGCGCTCATGCGGCTGCCCGAGGACCAGCGGACCGCGGTCCTGCTGCGCGACTGGTACGGACTCGACCACGAACAGATCGCAACGGCCACCGGCACGAGCCACGCCGCCGCGCGCAAGCGCTACTCGCGCGCGCTCGAGCGGCTCGCCGAACTGCTGCGGGAGACGCTCGCACCATGAACGACGAGACCCGGAACGTGGACGGCGACCAGGCGCGCGCGCTCGACGCGGTGCGCAGCCTGTCCGCGCCCGCGCCCGATCCCGCGTTCCGCGCACGCCTGCGCCGCGAGTTCACGGCGGGCACGCTGGCCGCCCGGGCGCGGCGCGTGGTGCCGCTGCCCGCGTGGCGCCGCCCGGCGTTCGTGCCCGCGGCGCTCGCCGCGGCCGCGGCGCTGGTCGCGGTCTTCGCGCTCGGTCGCGCGCCGCGCTGGGAACT
>CAZIXL010000406.1:0-3789 GCA_964542885.1 uncultured bacterium | reverse complement strand
CGCATCCGCGACATCGTCACGACCGAGTACGGCCTGCCGCCGGAGCGGCTGGTGTTCGACGCGCTCACGTTCACGCTCGCGACCGGCGACGACGAGTTCCGGCGCAGCGGCATCGAGACCATCGAGGGCATCCGGCGCATCAAGCAGGAGCTGCCCGGCGTGCTCACGTCGCTCGGCGTCTCGAACGTCTCGTTCGGCCTCGGCAAGGAGGCGCGCGGCGTCCTCAACAGCGTGTTCCTCTACCACTGCGTGCAGGCGGGGCTCGACGCGGCCATCGTGAACCCGGCCGACGTGGTGCCGTACGCCGAGCTGTCCGAGGACGATCGCCGGCTCGCCGACGACCTGGTGTTCGACCGCGACCCGCAGGCGCTGGCGAACTACATCGCCCACTTCGAGGGCCGCGCGCCCGACGCACGCGCGAAGGAGGACGACACGGCCGAATCGGCCATGAGCGTCGAGGAGCGCATCCACTTCCAGATCCTGCACCGCAAGCCGGCCGGCATCGAGGCGCTGGTCGACGAGGCGGTGAAGCGCCAGCCCGCCGTGGACGTGCTCAACACGGTGCTGCTGCCGGCCATGAAGGAGGTCGGCGACAAGTTCGGCGCCGGCGAGCTGATCCTGCCGTTCGTGCTGCAGAGCGCCGAGGTCATGAAGAAGGCGGTCGCGCAGCTCGAGCGCTACCTCGAGAAGAAGGCCGACGCGAGCAAGGGCCGCGTCGTGCTCGCGACGGTCTACGGCGACGTGCACGACATCGGCAAGAACCTGGTGAAGACGATCCTGTCGAACAACGGCTACACCGTGTTCGACCTGGGCAAGCAGGTGCCCGTGCAGACGATCCTCGACAAGGCCCGCGAGGTGAACGCGACCGCGATCGGCCTGTCGGCGCTGCTCGTCTCGACCAGCAAGCAGATGCCCATCGCGGTCGGCGAGCTGCACCGGCTGGCGCTCGAGTACCCGGTCCTGATCGGCGGCGCCGCGATCAACCGCAACTTCGGCCGCCGCGCCGCGCTCGTGGACGGCGAGGTCTTCTACGCGCCAGGCGTCTACTACTGCAAGGACGCGTTCGAGGGGCTCGACACGATGAACGCGCTCGTCGACGCGGGCGAGCGGGCGAAACTCGTCGAGCGCGTGAAGCGCGAGGCGTTCGAGTTCAAGTCGAAGAGCGCCGAGCTGGAGGCGCGCGTCGCCGAGTCGAGCGCGAAGCAGCAGGACTTCAAGGTCACCGTCTCGCGCGACCACGCCGTGCCGGCGCCGCCGTTCTGGGGCCCGCGCGTGACGCCCGTTCGCGACGTGCCGTTCGCCGGCATGTACGAGGGCATGGACCTGAAGACCCTCTACCGCCTGCACTGGGGCGCGCGCGGCACCGGCGCGGCCTTCGACGACCTCGTGAAGAACGACTTCGAGCCGCGCCGTCTGCGGCTGCAGCGCGAGGCCGAGGCGAAGGGCTGGCTGCGGCCCACGGCCGTCTACGGCTTCTTCCCCTGCCAGTCCGAGGGCCAGGACCTGGTCGTGTACGACGCGTCGGCGTTCACGCCGGGCTCGCTCACGCCGCGCGGCAAGATCGAGGAGGTCGTGCGCTTCACGTTCCCGCGCCAGACCGAGCGCGAGGGCCTGTGCCTGTCGGACTACTTCCTGCCGGCCGACTCGAGCCGCTTCGACGTCGTCGCGTTCCAGGTCGTCACCGTCGGCGCGAACGCCGACGAGCTGGGCGCCGCGCTCAACGCGCGCGGCGAGTACGCCGACGCGTTGTTCGTGCACGGCCTCGCGGTGAGTGCGGCCGAGGGCCTCGCCGAGTGGCACCACGGCAAGGTGCGGCGCGAGCTGGGCCTCGAACCGGACCGCGGCAAGCGCTACTCGTTCGGCTACAGCGCGTGCCCCGACCTGGCCGACCAGGCGAAGCTGTTCGCGTTGCTCAAGCCCGAGGAGGCGATCGGCGTCTCGCTCACGAGCGCGTACCAGCTCGTGCCCGAGGCCAGCACGAGCGCGATCGTCGTGCACCACCCGCAGGCGCTGTACTACCTCGTTCGCGAATAGCGGCTCCGGAGGCTCGCGAACAGCGGCTCCGAAAGGTCGCGAATAGCGGCTTCGGAGGCTCGCGAATCGCGCCGCCCGCGGTCCGCGAAAGCGAGCTCTCACGGGCGGCGCCGGCCGCGGCGCGCGCCTTGCAGGTTCCGAGGTCGATCCACCCCGGCGGGCCCCGCGCCGCCATTCCGCGGACCGCCGGTGCGTCCGTTCCCGATCCCGCGGAGGCCCTCGTGCGCACCGCCTTCCCGACCCGTGGAATCCGCAACGCGCTCCTCGCGCTCGCACTCGGGCTCGCCGCCCCGGCGGCGCCCGCGCAGGGCCTGCTGCCGGCGGGCGACGAGTTCGACGATGCCGCGACGTGGGCGCAGTGGTCGCGCGTGCGCGCGACCGAGCAGTGGGGATCGGACCCCGTCGAGGCCTGGGACATCGACACGACGACGCCCGGCGCCATGACGCTCGTGCCGGTGACCGTCACCTGGTACCAGGACTGGACCGGGCCGCTCGCGTACCGGCTCGTCTCGGGCGATTTCGCGCTCACGTCGCACGTGCGCGCGACCGGTCGCGACGGGGTGTCGGTACCGCAGGCCGACTTCTCGCTCGCCGGCGTCATGCTGCGCGCGCCGCGCGACGTCACGCCCGCGACGTGGGCGCCGGGCGGCGAGAACTACGTGTTCCTCTCGGTCGGGCACGGCAGCAGCGTGCCGGCCACGTTCCAGTACGAGGTCAAGACCACCGTCGCCTCCGCGTCGACGCTGATCCTCTCGGACGCTCCCGGCCCCGAGGCCACGCTGCAGTTCGCGCGCCTGGGCGGCGTCTGCATCGCACTGCGCCGCGAGCCCGGCGGCGCGTGGGTCGTGCACCACCGCTACGCGCGGCCCGACCTGCCCGACACGCTCGAGGCGGGCCTCGTGGGCTACACCGACTGGACCAAGGCGGGCACGTTCGACCCGTTCGTGCACAACCGGAACGTCCTCGCGCCGCCGCTGCCGCCGGGCGTCGCGGATCCCTCGCCCGGGGTGCCGTGGGCGCCGGACCTGCGCGCGACCTTCGACTACGCCCGCTTCGCGCGGCTGCACCTGCCGCCCGCGCTCGCGGGGCTCGACCTGTCCGACCCGGTCGCCGTGCCCGACGCGGCGCTGCTCGTGTTCCTCGGCGACTCGGCGAACGTGCCCGGCGGAACCGTGTCGGTGCCCGGGGCGCACGCGCCGGGAACGCTGCGGCTCGCCGCGTCGCCCAACCCGTCGGCGGGCGCGACGCACCTCGCGTTCATGTTGCCGGCGCCCGCGCGCGTGCGCGTCGACGTGCTCGACGCGCGCGGCGCGCGGGTGCGGCGCCTGGCCGACGCCGCGCTCGGCGCCGGTGCGCACGCGTTCCACTGGGACGGCCGCGACGACGCCGGGCGGCGCACGCCGCCGGGCCTCTACTTCGCGCGCCTCGCGAGCGGGGAGGAACGCGCCGTCGTGCGCCTCGCGCGACTCGGCGCGCGCTGAGGCCGCGGTCCGGCGGGACCGGCGGGGCCGAAGGATCTTCCGCGCCGGGGCGGCCGGGGTCCGCGGCCGCCGAACACCGTTCGCCCCGGGTGACCGGCGCGCGGCGCGCGTCATGTCATTGGCGCCAGCCAGCAGGGAGGAACGGCAAACATGCAAATTTTCAGAGCCATCGGCGCAGCAGCGCTTCTGTCGGGAAGCGTCTGGGCCGGCGCGGCCGACGCGCAGCAGGCGCCGCCGCAATTTCCGGACATGACATTTTTCGTGACATCGAAGC
>CAZIXL010000405.1:0-3791 GCA_964542885.1 uncultured bacterium | reverse complement strand
GTGACCGGGCCACGGGCCGCAGGCGCGCCGCATCGGCGCGGGCGGCGCGGGCGGGCGTGCGGCGGGCGCGCACGCGAGGGCGGTGGCGAGCAGGGCGGCGGCGGGGACGAGCGTTCGGCGCATGCATCCATTGTCGGCAGGACCGGGCGCGGCTCGATGCCGCGGCGCGCGAGCGCGGCGCGCCGGCGGCGGCGCCGCGCCGCCCGACGCCTCGCGATCCGGCGAAGTGCCCGCGCCCGCGTGTGCTAGGTTCGCGCGCGTGCCGCGCATCGCCGCGTGCCGCCCATCGCGAGGAGGACGCCATGACGCTCGAGATCCGCTACTGCGTTCAGTGAAACTACCTGCCCCGGGCCTCCAGGCTGGCGGCCGAGATCCGGCAGGCGCGCGACATCGAGGCGAAGCTCGTGCGCGGAAGCGGCGGTGAGTTCGAGGTCAGCCTCGACGGCCGCCCGATCTTCAGCAAGCGCGAGGCGGGCCGCTTCCCCGACACCGCGGAGGTGCTGGCGCGCATCCCCGCATGAGCGGCGCGTGGCACCGGCCCCGCGCCGTCAGGCGCCGGGCTTCTCGAGGCGCAGGCGGAACGTGCGCGCCCCCGCGGCCTCGAACACGAGCGTGTCGCCCGGCTCCAGGCCCCGCTCGCGGCACCACTTCATCATGCCGGGGCGCGCGGGCGAGCGCGGGCGGAAGATCCACGAGCCGTACTGGATGTCGGTCTCGAACGACCAGCCGAGGTCCGTCTCGATCGTCACGGGCCGCACTTCGTAGGGGCGTGGCGCGTCGCCCGGGCCGCGCGGCCCGATCGCGTCGGGCGGGAAGAACTCGAGCACGTCCCAGAGCGGCACGTTGCGCTGCGTGAACGTCCACACGTCCTCGGCCGAGCGCACCGGAATGCGCGCCGCCGCTCCGGGCGCGCTCACGGCCGCGGCGGCGCCGCGTCGCCCGGCGCCCCCAGCTCGCGCTTCAGGAAGTCGGCGAGCCGGCCGTAGACCTGCCGCACCTGCGCCGGCGCGTTCACGAGGTGCGTCTGGCCCGGGAGCGGCAGCAGCGACCACGGGCGGCCGGCGCGATTGAGCGCGTCGGCCAGCCGCAGGCTGTTGAAGAAGTACACGTTGTCGTCGGCCGTGCCATGGATCACGAGCAGAGGCCGCGACAGCGTCGCCGCGTCGGTGAGCGCGGAACTGCGCGCGTACGCCGCCGAGTCCGCGGCCGGCAGCCCGAGGTAGCGCTCGGTGTAGAAGGTGTCGTAGTCGTGCCAGTCCACCACCGGCGCCCCGGCGACGCCGGCGCGGTAGGTGCCCGGCGCGCGCTCGAGCGCCATGAGCGTGTAGTAGCCGCCGAACGACCAGCCGGTGACGCCGATGCGGTCGGGATCCATCTCGGGATGGCGCGCCACCAGCGCGCGCAGGCCGCGCACGTGATCCTCGACCGCGGCGTCCGCGAAGTCACCGCGAATCGCGCGCTCCCACGCGCGGCCGCGGTTCGGCGTGCCGCGGCCGTCGACCGTGACCACGACGAAGCCCTGGTCGGCGAGCCACTGTTCGAGCACGTAGCGCGATGCCTGCCGCTGGACGCGCAGCGAGTGCGGGCCGCCATAGGCCCAGTCCACGACCGGGTAGCGCCGGCCGGGATCGAAGTCGCGCGGCCGCACGACGAACGCGCGCAGCGAATCGGGCCCGACGCTCTCCCACTCGACGCGCGACTCCTCGAGCGGCGTCTCGGCGACCGAGTGCAGCGTGGCGAGCGTACGGTCCCGGGCGTCCTCGACGGTCCAGCGCGTGGCGCCGCGCTCGGGGCGCACCTCGTGGACGCGCCAGCGGCCGTCGCGCGAGAACGCCATGCCGTGCAGCCCGGGCGCGCGCGTGACGCGCTCGGGCGCGCGGCGCGCGCGCAGCCACACGCGCCACACGTGCATCTCGGTCGGCTCGTCGGTCGCCTCGACGTACGCGACGCCCGCCGCCTCGTCCACGCCGAGCAGGCTCGCGACGCGCAGGCCCGCGGGCGTGAGCCGGCCCTGCTCCGCGCCGTCGGCGCCGCGCCGCTCGAGCCACGGCCCGGAGTCGTCGCGCTCGGCGATCCACAGGAAGGCGCGCCCGCGCTCGATCCAGCGGGGCGCGGTCTGCTCCAAATTGAGCCACGCGGCGTCGCGCTCGATCAGCAGCGTGCGCGTGGCGCCGGTCGCCGGATCGCACGCGAGCAGCGCCGCCTCGGTCTGCTCGCGGTTCATGACGAGCACGGTGAGCGCGCCGTCGTCGGGCCAGCGCACCTGGCACACGTACGGGTACTTCGCGCGGTCCCACCGGAGCCCCACGGGATCGCCGCCCGCGAGCGCGACCACCCACAGCGTCACGTCGGCGTTCGCCCTGCCGGGCCGGGGATACGCGAACTCCACGGGCTGGGCGGCGGGCCGGTACGGATCGGCGATGCGCATGCGCTCGACGTTCGCCTCGTCGGTGCGCTGCACGACCAGGCGCCGCGAGTCCGGGCCCCACCAGAAACCTTCGAACCGGCCCATCTCCTCCTGGGCCACGAACTCGGCGGTGCCCCACGACACGCGCTCGCCGGCGTGCGCGGTCAGCGCCCGCTCGGTGCCGGTCGCGACGTCGATCGCATACAGGTCGCCGTCGCGCACGCAGGCGACCGTCGCGCCGTCGGGCGAGAACGCCGGCGCGAGCGCCGGATGCGCCGCCCGCTCCGGCAGCAGCTCGCGCAGCGCGCCGCTCGCGCGCTCGTACAGGAACAGCCGCCCCGAGAGCGGCAGCAGCACGAGCCGCCCGTCGCGCGAGAGCGAGAAGGAGGCGAAGCCCAGCGCCGAAACCCGCATGCGCTCGCGGCGCGCGCGCTCCTCGACGCTCAACCGCTCGTCGGCCCCGCCCAGCACGCCCTTCGCGGCCAGCAGCACGCGCTCGTGCCCGCTCCGCACGTCGAGCGCCCACAGGTCGTTCACGCGATCGCGCGGGCCGGAGCGCAGGAACAGCACCTCGCTCCCGTCGGGCGCCACGACCGGGCCGCGCGGCTGGCCCGAGCGGAAGCGATCGGTGGCCGCGTACTGGTCGAGCAGGTCCTCGGCGTGCGCGGGAACGCCCGCGAACGCGAGCGGGGCGAACAACGCGGCGGCGGCCACGAGGCGCGCGAGCGCGGAGCGGACGGAGCGGGACACGGGACCCTCCGGGTCGGTGGCGCGGGAGCGCGCGGTCAGAGCGGCGAGCCGGTCGAGCGCGACACGCGCGGGCGCGGCTCCTTCACGACCTCGCGCAGGAGCGAGTAGAGCTCGCCGCCCAGCCGGCCGACCGGGGCGAGCTTCACGGGGTCCACGCGGCCGTCGGTGAACACGTCGTCGCGCGCGTGCGCCAGCACGATCTCGGCGACGAGCAGGAAGCTGTTGCCGAGCGGGATCTCGCGGTGCAGGCGGCACTCGAAGCGGATCGTGCTCTCGAGCACGCCGGGCGGCGCGACGCGCTCGGACGGCACCGGGGTGAGACCGGCGATCTCGAACTCGCTGGTGCCGCGCGGCCACTCGCCCGCCGTCCTCGCCATCGCGGCCAGCATCGGCTCGCTCACCAGGTTCACCACCAGCTCGCCGGTCTCGCGGACGTTGCGCAGGGTGTCCTTGGGATCGTCGGGCCGGTCCACGACCGAGATGCCGACGAGCGGCGGCACGCTCGAGATGGCGTTGAAGTACGAGAACGGCGCCAGGTTCGCGCCGCCGTCGGCGGCGCGCGTCGAGACGAAGGCGATCGGGCGCGGGACGATCGCGCCGATCATGAACCGGTACATCTCGGGAGCGGGGGTGA
>CAZIXL010000404.1:0-3802 GCA_964542885.1 uncultured bacterium | reverse complement strand
GTCAAAGTCCCAGGCGCGGCCCTTGGTCAAGACTTCCAGCCGAGCCTCGTCCGAACGGTAGAGCAGTTCATTTCCCGGTCGCCCCTGGCCGTCCTTGAAGGTCAACTCGACCGCGCTCGTCCCGAACCACTTCGCGTCCACCACCGTGACGGGGCCGTCGGAGCGGATGCCGGCGATCTGGGCGCCGCGGGTCAGGTCTTCGAGCTGGGCCATGGGCTATCGGCTCCCTCTACTTCGCCCATCGGCGAGAGCGTGACCCGTTCTTTCGCCCCATCCCTGGAGCGGAAGCAGAGCGAGCACGTTTCACGAGGAATGCCGAAACATCGAAGTCGTGCGTGTCCAGCCACGCGCGACGCTTCGTTTCTCGTGCAGCCAGGATCTCGACGCCCACGAGGAGTCCGTGTCCCATCCGAAGGTGAGCTTCCAGCTGTGATTCGGGAAAGCGCTGGTCACACCAGCGGCAGTGAAGCCGGCCGGCTGGCCCGCGGGACACCCGACGGAGGACGACGTCGCGCCGATCCTCCAGAAGTGGGAGGAATTGCTCCCAGCAGAAGCGGCAGACATCGAGTTCTGTGGCGCCCACCATCGCGAACGGCCGGCCACACGCAACGCAGGAAACTCTCCGCTTTGTCCCAGAGTGGTGGATCGAGAGCGGTCGGACAGGAGTCATCGCGCTCTCCCTTCCACGCAAGAGCCTGACCAATACCGCCTGCAGGTCCAACGCACTGCCGCCGTGCCCCGTGCGTCGTGGATCGTCTCGAGCAGGTGGCAGATTGGCACGGGGTCGCGCGTCAGCGTGCGCACGCGCTCGGCGTCGCCGGGCCCGAAGGCGCCGCTCTTCTGGAGCGCCTCGGCCAGGTATTTCTCACGCGTCGGCACGTCCCGGCGCAGCCACCACTTCTCGAATGCCAGCGCGAACTGGTCGAGTACGCGGTTCGAGGCGGCCAGCACCTCGTCGTACCCGGGGGGGTTGGTCGGCGACATCCCGAAGTTCCTCGACCATCCGCCGTCCCGGGACATGCGGGACCATGCACGCGCGAGGCGCTTCGAACGCGCCTTGCGGGGACAGGCGGCGTAACGACAACTCCCGGGAAATCGGGGGAAACCCAGGAGCCAGAGTTCGTCGGGCCAACGACTCGCGGCCCGATTGGGATTGTGCAGTCGGCAGCGCGTGGAGTTTACGCCGCGGCCCGGGGCGGGTCGAGAGTGATATTCAGGACTCCGCCGAAGTGGCCCCTCGCTTCGGCCCCGACACACCGTGCCGTGCCATCCAGTTCGTGAGCGTCTGGTAGCTGGGCAGGCCCAGGAGCCGCGCAGCCTCGCTCTTGTTGCCGTGCGACTCGGCGAGCGCGCGCTCCAGGTAGTGGCGGGCGACGTCGGGGCGGCGGACCACCCGGCTCAGAGGACTCTCCACCACGGCGCGGCGAGGACGTCCGGAGCCAGCCATTCGAGCGTGCTGCCGGTGTGCAGCAACAACCCGGGGCGCGCCTTCTTGCCGTACTCGGCCCGAAACGCCCGCAGGTGGGCGGCGTCCGCCAGGCGCGGTCGCGCGCTCGACTTCACCTCGATCGGCAGAAGCTCGCCCCCCGCCTCGATCACGAGATCCACTTCCTCTCCAATGGCGGTGCGCCAGTAGGCGATCTCCGCACGCTCGAGTCGTGCGTCGCGCCAGACCAACAGATCGTGCAGGACGAGGTTCTCGAGCTGCGCGCCCGAGGGTTCGTCCGTGCCCGCGAGGTGCAGGGCCACGCCCGTGTCCGCCCAGTAGAGCTTGGGCGCCTTGATGAGTCGCTTCGTTCGGTTCACCGCGTAGGCGGGCAGGCGAACGAGCAGGTACGAGGTCTCGAGCAGGTTGAGCCAGCGATGCACGGTCGGCTGAGGCAGGGCGGCATCTCGGCCGAGCTCCGTCTGGTTGAGGAGCTGCCCTGCGCGGAGGCAGGCCGCGCGCATGAGCCGCCGGAAGTCGGGAAGCGAGGCGATCGACGAGAGGTCCTGAAGGTCGCGCTCGAGGTAGGTCCGAACGTAGCCGTCGAACCACACGGCACGCTCGGCGGGACGCCGCAGCTCCAGAGCCGGGGTCGGGTAGCCACCGCGCAAGGCCAGGGCGATCCAGTCTTCTGGCTTCTCGTCCTGGGCCGCGAGCAGGTCGAGCCACAGCTCGTCCGGAGTCCTGAGCAGTTCATCCCACATGCCGCAGCGGCCATCGCCGCGTTGCTCCCGGCGCGTCATCGGCCAGAGGTTCAGGTAGCTGGCGCGTCCGGCGAGTGACTCCGAGGCCTGGCGCATCAGCAGCAGGTTCGCCGAGCCCGTGAGCAGGAACCGCCCGGGTTTTCGCTTTCGGTCGATGGCGCGCTTCACTGCCCGAAGCAGCGCCGGCTCGCGCTGCACCTCGCCCAGGGTCACTGGATCGACACCGCCCAGCAGGGACTCCGGATCCCTTCGTGCCGCGTCGAACACGTCGAGATCGTCGAGCGAGTGGTAGCGGCGCCTGCCGGGCACCAGCTGCTCGGCGAGCGTGCTCTTCCCCGTCTGCCGCGCACCGGTGAGCACGACCGCCGGCATGATGGCCAGTCGTTCGCGCAGCGCTGCTCCGACCGCGCGTGGAAGGGTCGTCGTCATGGCGTGGATGATAATCATTCACGACATGAATCAGCAAGTCGAAGGGGTCCGCCCGCCCCCCGCCGGACCTACGCCCCCGATCCGCCCCGTCCCGGCCTCGCCACGCCGTGCCGCGCCATCCAGTTCGTGAGCGTCTGGTAGCTGGGCAGGCCCAGCAGCCGCGCGGCCTCGCTCTTGTTGCCGTGCGACTCGGCGAGCGCGCGCTCCAGGTAGTGGCGGGCGACCTGGTCCAGCAGCTCGGGCAGGCTGAAGTCGGCGCCGAGTGCGCGGCCCAGCACCTCGCGGCTCTCGCCGCGCGCCGACTCGAGCAGCGCCTCGCGCACGTCCTGCGCGCCGATCGTGGCGCCGGGCGACCAGATCGCGGCGCGGCGCAGCGTGCTGTACAGCTCGCGCACGTTGCCGGGCCAGCCGTGCGCGAGCAGCGCGTTGCGCGCGCCGGGCGCGAGCTTCTTGCGCACGTAGCCGGGCTCGCCCTGGCTCTCGTCGTTGACGATCGCGAGGAAGTGGTCGACCAGCAGCCCCACGTCGCCGGTGCGCGCGGTGAGCGGCGGCAGGTGCAGCACGGCCACGGCGAGGCGGTAGAACAGGTCCTCGCGGAAGCGGCCGGCCTTGACCTCGGCGACCAGGTCGCGGTTCGTGGCGGCCACGAGGCGCACGTCGAGCTTCTTCGGCCGGGTGGCGCCGACGCGCACGACCTCGCCCTCCTGCACGGCGCGCAGCATCTTGACCTGTGCCGCCAGCGGCAGCTCGCCGATCTCGTCCAGGAACAGCGTGCCGCCGTCGGCGGCCTCGAAGTAGCCCTCGCGCGCGGCAGTGGCGCCGGTGAACGCGCCCTTCTCGTGGCCGAAGAGGTGCGACTCCACCAGCTCGGCGGGAATCGCGCCGCAGTTGACGGCCACGAACGGCTTCTCGCGCCGCGGGCCGCTGCGGTGGATCGCGCGCGCGAGCAGCTCCTTGCCGGTGCCCGATTCGCCCTCGATCAGCACGGGCACCGAGCGCGGCGCCACGCGCTGCGCCATGGCCACCACGCGGTGCATGGCGGGGCTGCGGTGCACGATGTCGGCGAACTCGGGCGCCTCGGGCGGCAGTCCGGCGCTCAGCTGTTCCAGCCGCTCGTCGGGACCGCGCAGCAGGTCGGGTATGAAGTCGGCGCTCATCTCGAAGGGCACCGAGGCAACTCTCA
>CAZIXL010000403.1:0-3811 GCA_964542885.1 uncultured bacterium | reverse complement strand
GATCGTCCCGGCGCGGCTCGGCAACCGCGCGGGCGTGACGGGCGCGGGGCTGTTCGCGTGGGAGCGCACCGACTGGGCGAACGGCTGACGCCGCGCTGATCCGGCCGGGCGGCGCGCGAACGCCGCGCCCGCTCAGCCGCCGATCGTGAGCAGCGGCTCGGAACGCGGGGCTTCGGCGGACTCGCCGATCAGCGTGACCGGCGTCGAGCCCACGATGCGCACGCGGCGCAACTGGCCGGGCTGGGCGCCGTCGTCGCCGAACACCACGGTGCGGAACGTGCGGCTCTTGCCGTAGAGCTGTGCGTCGTCGCGGCGGCCGCGGCCTTCGACCAGCACTTCCTCCTCGCGGCCCACGAGCGCGTCGTGGATCTCGCCGGCGATCGCGTGCTGCTGCTCGATCAGCTCGGTCAGGCGCCGGCCCTTCTCGTCCTCGCTCAAGGTCTCGGGCCAGCGGAACGCCTTCGTGTCGGGGCGCGCCGAGTACTTGAAGAGGAACGCGCTGTCCCAGCGCACCTCCCGCATGGTCTCGAGCGTGCGCTGGTGGTCCTCGGGCGTCTCGCCGGGGAAGCCGGCGATCAGGTCGGTGCTGAGCGCGATGCCGGGCACCGCCGCGCGCAGGCGCGCGACCACCCCGCGGTAGCCCGCGAGCGTGTACGTGCGGTTCATGGCCTCGAGGATGCGGTCGGAGGCCGACTGGAGCGGCAGGTGAACGTGCGGCATGACCTTCTCGCACTCGGCCATGGCGGCGATCACGCGCGCGCTCATGTCGCTCGGGTGCGGCGAGGTGAAGCGCACGCGCAGCACGCCGTCCACCTCGTTCGCGGCGCGCAGCAGGTCGGCGAAGTCGTGATCGCCGTGCCGCCACGAGTTCACGGTCTGGCCCAGGAACACGATCTCGCGGCAGCCGGACTCGGCGGCGCGCTCGACCTGCCGCACGAGGTCGGCGAGCGGCAGGCTGCGCTCGCGGCCGCGCGTGAACGGCACGACGCAGTAGGTGCAGAACTTGTCGCAGCCGCGCTGCACGGTGACCCACGCGCGCACGCCGGGCTCGCGCCGGGGCTCGAGGTCGCCGTAGGTCTCGTCACGGTCGAGCCGCACCTCGGCGACGGGCGCTGCTGCGGCGCGGCGCAGCAGCTCGGGCAGTTGCCGGTAGCCGTCGGGGCCGACGACCAGGTCGAGCACGCGCTTCTTGTCGAGCAGCTTGGCGCGCAGGTGCTGGGCCATGCAGCCGGCGACGCCCACGACCAGTTCGGGGTTCGCGGCCTTGAGCCGGGCGAAGTCGCCGAGCCGGCCGAGCACGCGCTGCTCGGCGTGCTCGCGGATGGCGCACGTGTTCAGGATGACCGCGTCGGCGTCCTCGGGCCGTTCGACGAGCGCCATCCCGGCGCGCTCGAGCACCCCGGCCATGAGCTCGCTGTCGGCCACGTTCATCTGGCAGCCGTAGGTTTCGATGAACACGTTCTTCATGAGGCCGGCGACGCTAACACGCGGGCCCCCAAGCCGGAAAGCGCATCCCTTCAGGTGCCGGGCGAGGGGGTGCTTTGGCCCTGCGAGAACTCCACGCTCCGCCCCGAGGCGCGATCGTGGTGGCCCGCGCCGCGGAACCGGGCCGGTGCCGCGCCGCGGCACGCTCGGCTCCGCATCCTGCTCCGCCTCGCTGCATCCAGGCGCGGCTCCCGCCCTCCCTGGCTCCGCCGCGCCTCGGACGCACCGCGGTGGAACACTTCCGCCGCCGGCCGGGAGGCGCTTCTGATGTCCGGCGCCCTCGAATCGCGGGTCGTGTCGGCCTTGTTGCCGGGGGGGACGCTGGCGCGGGCGTGGCCGGGGTACGAGGAGCGTGGCTCGCAGGTCGAACTGGCGCGCGACGTGGCGCGCACGCTCGGGCGCGGCGGGGTGCTCATGGCCGAGGCACCGACGGGCGTCGGCAAGTCGCTCGCCTACCTGCTGCCGGCGGTGCTGCACGCGCTCGAATCGGGCGAGCGCGTGGTGGTCGCGACCTGCACCAAGTCGCTCCAGGACCAGCTCTACGAGCGCGACCTGCCGGCGCTGCTGGCGGCGCTCGGCGAGCGGCTGCCGATCGCGCGGCTGAAGGGCAAGCAGAACTACCTCTGCCCGCGCGCGCTCGACCTGGAAGGTGGCGGCGAGGAGGAGCGCGAGACGCTCGAGGCGCTGCGCGCCTGGGCGGCGGGCGAGGCGGAAGGCGACCTCGACCGCTTCGAGCCGCCCGACCCGGAGGCGTTCCGCCGCCTGCGCGCGCGCGTGGCCACCGACCCCTCGGCCTGCACGGCGGCGGTGTGCCGGCGCGGGCGCGAGTGCTTCTGGGCGCGCGCGCGCCGCGCGGCGGCCGAGGCGCGGCTCGTCGTGGTGAACCACGCGCTGCTCGCGCGCGCCGCGGACTCCGAGGGGCTGATGCCCGAGGCCGAGGTGCTGGTCGTGGACGAGGCGCACCGGCTGGAGGGCGTGCTCTCGAGCCAGCTCGAACGCGGCGTCTCGCGCCACCGCTTCGAGGAGCTGCTGCGCCTCACGGGCGCGCCGCGGCCGGCGCGGCGCGGGCGCTCGGACGCCGCCGGCGGGCTGCTGGCGCGCGTGCGGGCGATGGCGCTGCCCGTGCTGCCGGGCGACCCGGCGCGCGAGCGGCTGTTCGCCGACCTCGAGTCGCTCGGGCGCCGCGCCGACGAGGTGCGCGGCGACGCCGAGCGCTTCTTCGCCGCGCTCGCGCCCGAGGGCGGGCCCGCGGGACCCTACGGGCGCCGGGCGCGCTACCGCTCGCAGCGCGAGCTGCTCGGGCGCGAGATCGAGCCGCTCGACGTGGCGCTCGAGCACTGTCGGACGTTCGCGACGGTGCTTCGGCGGGCGGCCGGCGCCTGCCTCGCCGCCGACGCGGGCTCGGCGGGCGAGGAGCTGTCGGCCGAGGCCGAGAACGTGGCGCTGCGCTGGGACGAGCTGCACGCCGACCTGGCATCGCTGGCCGAGGCGATCGATCCGGACTGGGTCTACTGGCGCTCGCTCGCACCGGGCTCGCGGGGGGCCGAGCTGCGCGGCGTGCCGGTCTCGGTCGGCGACTTCGCGCGCCGCCAGCTGCTCGCGCGCGCGCGGGCGGTCGTGCTGACCTCGGCGACGCTGTCGAGCGGCGGCGACTTCGAGTGGGCGGCCGACCGGCTCGGGCTTGGCGAGGAACGCGGGCTGCCCTACGCGAGCGCCAGCTACCCGTCGCCGTTCCCCCTCGAGCGCAACATGCGCGTCGCGGTCTACGACGGCGGGCCCGACGAGGCGGCGGCGGTCTCGGACGTCGTGGCGGCGCTCGCGGCGGCGACGCCGCGCAACGTGCTCGTGCTGTTCACGGCCCACGAGCGGCTGCGCCGGGTGCGCACGCGGCTCGCGGGGCTGCTCGAACCCGGCCGGCTGCTGCTCGCGCAGGACGTGGACGGCCCGGCGGGGCTGCTCGTGGATCGCTTCCGCGCCGCGCGGGGCGCGGTCTTGCTCGGGGTGCAAAGCCTGTGGGAAGGTGTCGACTTCCCGGGTGAGGCGCTCGAACTGCTCGTGGTCGCGAAGCTGCCCTTCTCGGTGCCCGACGATCCGCTGGTGGAGGCGCGCGCGGAGCGCCTGCGCGAGCGCGGCCTGGAGCCCTTCCGGGCGGACGCGGTGCCCGAGGCGGTCATGCGCTTCCGGCAGGGCGTGGGGCGGCTCATCCGGCGCTCGGACGATCGGGGCGTGCTGGTGGTGTGCGATCCGCGGCTGGCGACGGCGTCGTACCGCGGGCCGTTCCTCGCGGCGCTCCCGTCGGAACCGGGCCGGTGGCGCGATGCGACGG
>CAZIXL010000402.1:0-3811 GCA_964542885.1 uncultured bacterium | reverse complement strand
GCAGCGCGAGCCCGGTGCCGCGCGGCGCGTCGTGCGCGGCGGCGGCCGCGGCGGCGCGCGGCCGGCCCAGGAAGCCGATGCCGTAGAGCTTGACCAGCGCGGCCACCGCGAGCGCGCTCGCCAGTGCGAGCGCGGCGCCCGCGAACGGCGCGATCAGGCGCAGCTGCCCGGCGCCCGCCGAGTAGCCGAGGATGAGCGACTGGAAGAGCAGCCATTCGCCCGCGAAGCACGGCAGCGCCGGCAGCGCGCACAGCGACAGCGTGGCGACGAGCGCGGCCAGGCCGACGCGCGGCATGCGGTTCGCGAGTCCGCCGAGGTGGTCCAGTTGCCGCGAGCCGCCGGCGTGCGCGGCCTCGCCGACCGCGAGGAACGCGAGCGCCTTGGCGAGCCCGTGCCCGACGGCGTGGTAGAGCGCGGCGGCGAGCGCGACGCCCGCGATGTCGCGCTGGCCCGCTTCGGCGAGCAGCGCGGCGAGCCCGACGGCCAGCGCGAGCACGCCGGCGTGCTTGACGGTGGACCACGCCAGCAGGCGCTTGGCGTCGGGTTCGATGGCGGCGTAGAGCGCGCCGGCGATGGCCGAGGCGATGCCCGCCAGCACGAGCACCGCGCCCCAGTGGGGCGGCGGCATGCCCGGCATCTGCCACGCGAAGCGCAGCAGGCCGTAGAGCCCGGCCTTGACCATGACGCCCGACAGCATCGCCGAGACGGGACCGGGAGCCTCGGGGTGCGCCTCCGGCAGCCACACGTGCAGCGGCAGCAGGCCGAGCTTCACCGAGAAGCCGGCCGTGAACCACCACGCGAGCCGCGCCGCCTCGGGCGCGGGCAGGCGCGCGAACGTGTCGGCGAGCGCGTCGAACTGGAACGAGCCGGCCTGCGCCGAGAGCGTGAACAGCGCGAGCGCGATGCAGGCGGCGCCGGCGTGCGAGAGCGCCAGGTACACGTACGCGGCGCCGCGCGCGCGCAGGCTGGTGGTTTCGTGCGCGACGAGCGCCGCCGACAGCAGCGTCATCGCCTCCCACGCGACGAGGAAGACGAGCACGTTGCGGGCGGCCAGCACCGCGAGCAGCGCGAGCGCGAAGCCGGCGTGCAGGGCGAGGCGGGCCGCGGCGCCGGCGCGCGTGCCGTTCGGGTCGTGCGCCGCGAACGAGGCGGCGCCGACGAGCCCGAACAGCAGCAGGAACGGCGCCGAAAGCGCGTCGGGCGCGAGCGTGAACGGCTGGCCCGGGAAGCCCGGCCACCACGCGAGCGACGGCAGCGCGGCGGCCGCGAGCGCGCGCAGGCGCGCCAGCGCGGCGAAGCCGCACGATGCGGCGGCGAGCGCGCGGGGAACGCGGTGCCGGAGCGCTTCGGGAAGGGCGGGCACGAGCGCCGCCAGAGCGGGCAGCAGCATCGCCGCCGCGAGTCCCCACACCGCGCCGGCGAGCCACGCGCCGTCGAGGCCGGTGAGAGACATGAACCGTCCGTGGTCAGGGTCCCTGCGGGCCGCGCGGAGGGGGTCGGCCCGGCGCGCGGCGATTGCGTGAATGGCCTCGCGCATTGGAGCACGCCGGAGCGCGGCGCGGCAAGGACGGAAACCCCGCGCGCGCCGCTGGCGCCGCGCGAAGCGGAGCGGCTACGCTGCGGTTTCGTTTGCAGCGCATCGACGACGATCCATCGGAGGCGGTCATGGCGCAGCAGCAGCGGTTCGCGGGGAAGACGGTGCTGGTGACGGGGGCGAGCAGCGGGATCGGGCGCGCGTGCGCCCGCGCACTCGGGCGGGAAGGGGCGAACCTGGTGCTGGCGGGCCGCCGGCGCGAGCGGTTGGACGAGGTCGCGGCCGAGCTGCAGGCGATGGGTCGCGAGGCCCTCGTCGTGACCGGGGACACGCGCGACGAGGCGGCTTCGGTAGCGTGGGTGAGGGAGGCGGTGGCGCGCTTCGGCGGGCTCGACGGGCTGGTGAACGCCGCGGGCGTGCTCGGCAACGGCTCGGTGCTGGAGACGCCGACGGCCGAGTGGGAGCGCCAGATGGGCATCAACGTGACGGGCGTGATGCAGGTGACGCGCGCGGCGGCCGAGGCGCTCAAGGCGCGCAAGGGCGCGGTGGTGAACGTCTCGTCGGTCGCCGGCATCCGGCCGTACGGCAACCTGGCCGCCTACTGCACGAGCAAGGCGGCGGTCGAGATGTACACGCGCTGCGCGGCGCTCGACTTCGCGCCGTTCGGTGTGCGCGTGAACGCGATCGCGCCGGGCGTGGTGGTGACGGAGCTGCACACGGTGACGAATGCGGTGGCGGACTACGCGGGCTTCCTCGAGCGCGGCAAGGTCACGCACCCGATCGGGCGCGTGGGCAACGTCGACGAGGTGGCGTCGCTCGTGCTGTACCTGCTCTCGGGCGAGGCGGGCTGGATCACCGGCGCGAGCATGTCGATCGACGGCGGCCGCGCGCTGGCCAGCGCGCGGTAGCCGTGGATCGGTCCTACAAGGAGGACGTGCCCGCGCTCCGCCGGGCGCTCGAGGCGCTGCGCCGGGAGTTCGCGCGGCTCGACTCCAGGACGGACTGGAAGCGGCTGCGCATCGAGCCCTTGCTCGCGCACGCGCGCGGGCTGGAGCGGCTGATGAAGTCGCCCAAGTTCGCGCGCGAGACGTCGCGGCTGCCCGGCGGCGTCGCGATGTTCCACTCGGACCTCGTCTACCTGCGGAACAACGTGAAGACGCTGCGGGCGATCCTGCGGAAGGCCACGCGCGCGTGAGCCGCGACGGGCGCGAGGCGGCGCCGGCGGCCCACGGGCCCGGCACGCTCGCGCGCCGGCTCGGGGTGTTCGACGTCACGATGATCGTGATGGGCGGCATCATCGGGTCGGGCATCTTCATGAACCCGTACGTGGTCGCGCGGCAGGTGCACTCGCCGGCGCTGATCCTGGGCGCGTGGGCCGCGGGCGGGCTGATCGCGCTCGTGGGCGCGCTCGTGTACGCGGAGCTGGGCGCGCGCCGGCCGGAGACGGGCGGGCAGTACGCGTGCATCCGCGAGGCGTTCCACCCGGCGCTCGCGTTCACGTACGGCTGGGGGCTGCTGCTGGTCACGCAGACGGGCGGCATGGCGGCCGTGGCGGTGACATTCGCGCGCTACTTCGTGGAGCTGACCGGCGCGCCGCTCGCGCCGGGGCTCGTGGCGGCGACGGCGCTGGCGACGCTCACGCTGGTGAACGCGCTCGGCGTGCGCGCGGGCGGCACGACGCAGAACGTGTTCATGGTGCTCAAGCTCGCGGCGCTGGCGGCGCTCGTGGGCTGCGGCTTCGCGCTCGTCGCGCCGGCCGTGGCGCCGGCCCCTGCGGCCGCGCCGCCGCCGGCCGACGGCTTCGGCGCGTTCGGCGGCGCGCTGGTGCCGGTGCTGTTCGCCTACGGCGGCTGGCAGACCGCGCCGTTCGTGGCGGGCGAGGTGCGCGAGCCGCGGCGCACGCTGCCGCTGGGACTGCTGGCCGGTGTGGCGGGCGTGGTGGCGGTGTACCTGGCCGTGAACGTGGTCGCGCTGCGCGCGCTGGGGCCCGACGGCCTCGCGGCCACGACGACGCCGGCCTCCGACGTGATGCGGCGCGCGCTCGGCGAGCCCGGCGCGCGGCTCATCGCCGTGGGCATCGCGGTCTCGACGCTGGGCTTCCTCGCGCAGAGCATGCTCACGGCGCCGCGCGTCTACTTTGCGATGGCGGCCGACGGCCTGTTCTTCGGAGAGGTGGCTCGCGTGCACCCGCGCACGCACGCGCCCGTGGTGGCGATCGTCCTGCAGGGTGCGCTCGCGGTGGCGCTGGCGTTCTCGGGCCAATACGAGCGGCTCCTG
>CAZIXL010000401.1:0-3815 GCA_964542885.1 uncultured bacterium | reverse complement strand
CACCCACGCCCGAGGTGCCCCCATGAAACGCCACGCGCTCGCCGCGCTGCTCCTTTCCGCCTGCCTCGCGCACCCCGCACGCGCGGACGATCGCGCCGCGCGGCTGCCGATCGGCGATCCCGCGCGCCGCGACCGCACCGTGCCAGTGGTGCTCGACGCCATCGTCGACGCCGCCCGCGGCGACACCATCGGCCCGGCCGAGCTGGCCGCGCGCCTCGACGGCGTGCAGCTCGTGTTCGTGGGCGAGAGCCACACGGACATGGATTTCCACCGCGTGCAGCTCCGCGTCCTGCAGGCGCTCGCCGCGCGCGGGCGCACGGTGATGGTCGGGCTCGAGATGTACCCGGTGCCCGAGCAGCCGTGGCTCGACCGCTGGGCCACGGACAAGAAGATGACGGAGGAGCGCTTCCTCTCGGAGTCCCGCTGGTACCGCAACTGGGGATACCCGTGGAACTACTACCGCGACATCTTCCGGTTCACGCGCGACCACGGCATCCGGATGTACGCGATCAACCTGCCGCGCGAGGCGGTGACGACCGTCCGCAAGAGCGGCTTCGACGCGCTGTCGCCGGACCTGCGCGCGCTGCTGCCGCCGACGGTGGACGTGACGAACGAAGAGCACCGGAAGCTGTTCCGCGCGTTCTTCGGCGACGAGGACGCGCTGCACGGCAACATGCCGCCCGAGATGTTCGAGGGCATGTTCCGGGCGCAGTGCGCGTGGGACGCGGCGATGGGCTGGAACGCGCTCCAGGCGCTCAAGAAGCACGGCGACGCGAAGGCGATCATGGTGGTCCTGATCGGCTCGGGCCACGTCGCGTACGGGCTCGGCGCCGAGCGCCAGGTGCGGCCTTTCTTCCCGGGCGGCATCGCGACGATCCTGCCGATCCCGATCGCCGACTCGCCGTGCGGCGCGCGCACCGGCGAAGTGCGCGCCTCGTACGCCGACTTCGTGTGGGGCCTGCCGCCGGCGTCGGAGCCGATGTACCCCACCGTCGGCATCGCGACCGCGGAGGCGAAGACCGACGGGCACTACCGGGTGATCATGGTCGCTAAGGAGTCGCCCGCCTCGCTCGCCGGCTTCGCGACCGGGGACCTGCTCGTGTCCGTGGACGGCCGGCCGATCGAGGAGAAGGAGACGATGCAGCGCCTGCTCGCCGAGAAGCGCTGGGGCGACGACGTGGGCTTCCGCGTGCTGCGCGGCGGCCACGAGACCGACCTGCTCGTCCACCTGCGCCGCGAGGCGCCGAAGCCGTGCGGCGCGGACTCGACCGCGCACGAGGGCGACGCGCCGGCGCACCCCGTGCCGGCGAAGCCGGCGGGCGGGACCACGCCGTAGGCGCGCTCCCGCCCGCGCGGGCGTGCGGCGTCAGTGCGTGCGCACCCCGGCCGCGACCGGTGCGGTGGCCGCTTCGCGCACGAAGAACGTGATCACCTGCCGCCGCGCCTGGCGCTGCGCGGCGTCGCCGCCGCCCGCGTCGACCAGGTCCACCAGTGCCAGCACGTCGCCCTGTCGCTGGAGCCGTCGGTCGACGATGCCGTCCGCGTCCTCGGCGACCGCGTAGACGCAGGCCCTGCCCGGCCAGGTCGCGCGCACGTAGCCGGCCACGTGCGGCTCGCGGAACACCGAGCCGGGATCGAAGCGCGGGTACGGGCTCGATTCCGACGGGAAGAGGGTGCTGCCGTCGGGCCGCCGTACGACCATCTTCGCGCGGAACGCGATCGGCGAGCCGAGGAGTCCCTGCGGCACCAGGACCGGGTAGCGCCACGGCTGCGAGGCGTACCCGGGCGGCAGCGCCGGGTCGCCCGCGACCACCATCGGCACATAGCGCGAGTCGCGGTCGTAGCCGCCGGAGACGAGCACGATCCACGCACCCTGGTGCACGGTGTCGCCTTCCGAGCGGGCGTAGATGCGGTCGCCGAAGATCTCGTAGAAGGTGCGGCGGCCGAAGTCGCCGCGCACCGGCGCGCGCTGAGAGGGCACGCTGCCGAAGGAGTCGGGCCCGAAGTACCGCCGGCCGTCGGGCGGCCACGCGGGGCTGGTCGTGAAGTGCGCCCAGTCCGTCACGTCCACGGCCCGGCCGTCGCCGTCGCTCGAACGCGGGAAGCGCGACGGGTCCGGACCCGCCCACCACGCCTGCGGCGCGAAGCCGACCATGAAGGCGACCACCACGTGCTGGCCGCCCAATCGCGCGGGCGCGTCCAGGCCCAGCAGGTGCAGGCCGGGCGTGAACGTGAGCGCGCTGTCGCGACGCTGCCGGCCGTGGAGCGCCTCGGCCACCTCCCGCACGCCGACGCGCTCGTCGAGCCCGCTCGCCGTGCTGTCGTCGTCGGACGCGGCCCAGTGCACCCGCACGAGCCGCGCGCCGTCGGGCAGGGTGTCCTGCGGGACGCCGCTCGAGGGCAGGCTGCCGTCCGAATAGACGAAGAAGCGCGTGCGCGGCTGGACGCGCGGCCGCAGCCAGCGGTCCAGCGTGACCACGGGACCCTCGAACTCGAGGCGCACGAGGTACGGGGGTTCGTTCGGGCCGCGGCCGCCGCGCAGCGCGTCGGCCACGTCGGTCGCGGGGAGAGCGACGGTTCCCGACACGGGGGCGACGGGCCTGGAGCAGCCCGCGATCGCGGCGACCAGCAGGCCGGCGAGGGCGAGGCGGCAGGAGAGGGAGCGCATGAACGGCCTCCGATTTCGTCCCGGCCTCACGCCCGTGGTGGCGAAGCTAGACCCGGTGCCGGCGCTCGGCAATCGGAATTCCCCGCGAAATCCCGGCGGCGCGCGGGCGGTCCCGGCGGCGTCCGCTTCCGGAACGCGTGCTCGTCCGGGCCCGTCGCGGGACCGCGCGGCGCCCGCGCCACCTTGACCCTGCTCTCCGCACCGTGCTCGACTGCCGGCGTTCCCGCACATTCCCGAGGTGAATCCATGCATCGCTCGACCCCCGCCGTTCCCGCCCGCCGGGACCGCCCCGCCGCCCGGTCCGCGTTCGCCATGTCTTCCTTGCGCGCGGCGCCCTGGCTCGCCGCCGCGCTGGCGCTCACGCTCGCGGCGGGCGTCGTCGCCGCCGCTCCGGCCGCGCGCGTCCGCCATGGCCTCGCGGTGACGCTGGATCCCGACCGCGGCTGGCTCACGGTGACCGACACGCTCACCGTGCCGGCCTCCCTCGTGAAGGACGGCGAGGCGCAGTTCCTGCTCCACGCGGGGCTCGTGCTGCGCTCGTCCTCGCCGGCCGTCGCCGCACTGCCGCTGCACGCGCCCGGCGTGCGCGCGGCCGACGACGCGGCGCGCTTCTTCGGCATCAACGCCTCGGGCGCCGACCTCGACTCGGCCGCGACGCTGAAGCGCTACGGCGTGAAGCTGCCGGCCGGCGGCGGGCGCTTGGTGCTCGCGTACGACGGGCATTTCGACTTCGGGCTCTCGGACGAGAGCGAGCAGTACTCGCGCGGCTTCCGGCAGACGACGGGCATCGTCTCGAAGCAGGGCGTCTACCTGTCGGGCGAGGGTTTCTGGTACCCGCACCTGGGCTCGGACCTGGTCGAGTACGGCATGGAAGTGCGCGAGCCCGCAGGCTGGCACGTGATCGCGCCGGGCAACGGCACCTCGCGCGACGCGGGCGGTACGGCGCGCTGGGACTCGCACGGGCCCGTGGACGAGATCACGGTCTGCGGCGGCCCGCTCACCGAGTACCACGAGGTCGCCGGCCCGGTGCAGACGCTCGTCTACCTGCGCACGAAGGACGACGCGCTCGCGGCGAAGTACCTCGAGGCGACCGCGCAGTACCTGCAGATGTACCGCGACCTGATCGGACCCTACCCGTACTCCAAGT
>CAZIXL010000400.1:0-3818 GCA_964542885.1 uncultured bacterium | reverse complement strand
AGCCGGGGCACGTGCTGGGGCTCCTCACGGGCAACATGCCCGCGCTCGCGAAGCTCAAGCTCGGGGCGTTCGGGCTTCACGAGCGCTTCGCGTTCGGCGCCTTCGGCAGCGACGGACCGCTGCGCGACGACATGGCCCGCGCCGCCGTCGCGCGCGCCGCGGAGCGCTGGGGCGTGCCGCCGCCGCGCTGCATCGTCGTCGGCGACACCGAGCTCGACATCGCCTGCGCCCGCGCGGCCGGCGCGCGCGTCGTGGCGGTGGCCACCGGCGGGCGCACGCGCGAGCAGCTCGCGCCGCACGCGCCGGACCTGCTGCTCGACGATCTCAGCGACGCGCCCGCGCTGCTCGCCTGGGCCCGCGCGCTGGAGTGACGCGCGGGGCGTCGGTTCAGGCGTCGCGCTCCTCGTCGAGGCGGCGGCGCGCGTCCGTGAAGAACGCGAGCGCCTCGTCCAGGTTCTGCGCCTCGGGCGCGCCGGGGAACTTCTTCCGCAGGGCGTCGACCGGCCGGTACATCAGCGGATAGTCGCAGCTCTCGAGAAGCGAGAAGTCGTTCATGCTGTCGCCCATCGCGCCGACCTTGAAGCCCGCGTTCTTGAAGCCCGTCACGAGCCGGTCCTTGCGCCCGCGGATGCGCAACTCGATGCCGTCGATGATGCCCGCGTCGTCCACCTCGAAGCGGTTCGCGAACAGGTTCACGCCGCCGAGCTTCGCGGCGAGCGGGTCCGAGAACTCGTGGAACGTGTCCGAGATGATGATGACGTTGCCCATCGTGCGCAGGCGCTCGACGAACTCGCGCGCGCCCAGGTAGGGCACGATCGCATGCGCGACCTGTTGCAGGTCGGCGAGCCGGATCCCGGCCGTCTTCGCGGCGGCGACACGCTTGCGCATCAGTTCGTCGAAGTCGGCGACGTCGCGGGTGGTCAGGGAGAACTCGGGCACCTGGAACTGGGTGCCCAGCGCGGGCCAGATTTCGGGGGCGAGGCAGCCTTCGAGGTCGAGCGCGAAGATCATGGTGGCCGCACGCTACACGCGGCGCGGCGCCCGGTCGAACGCGCGAACGTCCTGCGGCGCAGGCGGATGCACAGCGGGCCCGGGTCCGCGCGCGTCCGTGAGGAGGCGCCCCCCGAAAACACAGCGGTGGTCCGGAAATAACTACAGTTGACTGCCATGACTTCCGAAAATATCATCGCCACATGCCAGTTTCACCGAACGAAAACCAGAAGCTCGACACGAAGGACGTGCGCATCCTGCAGCTCGTCCAGCGCGACGGCGCGCTCTCACAGGCCGAGATCGCGAAGAAGGTCGGGCTCTCGACGGCCGCGGTGAACGAGCGGCTGCGCAAGCTCGAAGCGGGCGGCGTCATCCGGCGCTGGACGGCGCTCGTCCGGCCGGAGGCCGTCGGCACGTCCGTCACCGCGTTCGTCGAGGTGTTCATCGAGAACCCGCGCTTCGAGCCCGGGTTCCTCGAGCGGGTGGGACGGCTGGACGAAGTGCAGGAGTGCCATCACGTGACGGGCGAGTTCTCGCTGCTGCTCAAGGTGCGCGTGCGCGACATGGCGTCGCTGCAGAAGCTGCTGCTCGAGCAGCTCGCGTCGCACGAGGGCGTGCGGCAGACCCGCACCGTGATGGTGCTCTCGACCGTGAAGGAAGAAACGTACGTCGAACCCCGGACACGAGGAGTGGAACCATGACCCGGCACATCGCACCGAACCAGGTGCACGACGTCCTGCACCGCCGCATGCTCGCGGACGGCTACGACATCGTGCTCGACCTCGAGAAGAGCCAGGGACGCCGGCTCTGGGACGCGCGCGGGAACCGCTGGTTCCTCGACCTGTTCTCGTTCTTCGCCACGTTCCCGATCGGCTTCAACCACCCGAAGCTCAAGGACCCGGATTTCCTCGCCAAGCTCACGCGCGCCGCGCTCGTGAACCCGACCAACTCGGACGTCTACACGACCGAGATGGCCGAGTTCGTCGACACGTTCGGCCGCATCGGCATGGGCGACGACTGGAAGTACGCGTTCTTCGTGGCCGGCGGTTCGCTCGGCGTCGAGAACGCGCTCAAGGCCGCCATGGACTGGAAGGTGCGCCGCAACATGGCGAAGGGCGTCGCGGGCGAGAAGGGCACGCAGGTCGTGCACTTCCGCGAGGCGTTCCACGGCCGCAGCGGCTACACGCTGTCGATGACCAACACCGCCGACCCGCGCAAGTACCAGTACTTCGCCCGCTTCGACTGGCCGCGCGTGAGCAACCCGATGCTGCGCTTCCCCGTCGACGCGGCCGAGACGGCCCGCGTCGCGCAGGCCGAGGCGCGGTCGCTCGACGAGGTGAAGGCGGCGTTCCGCGCCAACCCCGACGACATCGCCGCCGTGATCATCGAGCCGATCCAGGCCGAGGGCGGCGACCACCACTTCCGGCCCGAGTTCCTGAAGGCCCTGCAGGCCCTGGCGCACGAGAACGACGCGCTGTTCGTGGTCGACGAGGTGCAGACGGGCGTCGGCCTGACCGGCAGCTTCTGGGCGCACCAGCAGCTGGGCGTGCAGCCGGACCTGCTCGCGTTCGGCAAGAAGATGCAGGTGTGCGGCTGCCTGGCCGGCGGGCGCATCGACGAGGAGCCGCAGAACGTCTTCCACGTCAAGAGCCGCATCAACTCGACGTGGGGCGGCAACCTGGTCGACATGGTCCGCAGCCAGCGCTACCTCGAGATCATCGAGGAGGAGAAGCTGGTCCGGAACGCGGCCACCGTCGGCGCGCACCTGCTGCAGGGCCTGCAGGCGCTGCAGGCGCGGCACGAGGGCGTGCTGTCGAACGCGCGCGGCCGCGGCCTGATGTGCGCGATCGACTTCCCCGACGGCGCGGCGCGCGACGCGGCGGGGAAGAAGGCGTACGAGCACGGCATGATCATCCTGCCGTGCGGCCATCGCTCGCTCCGCTTCCGCCCGCCGCTCGACATCACGACGGCCGAGGTCGACGAGGCGATCGGCATCCTCGAGAAGTCGCTCGCCCCGGCCGGCGCCGCGCGCTGACCGGACGGCGACCGACGCGACACGAACGAAGCGCCCCGCGCGAGCGGGGCGCTTCGCCCATCCGGCGGCGGGCCTATACGATCCGCACGACCTACTGCTGTCCGGCGTAGGCGCCCGCGGTCATGCGCACCAGGTACACGCCCGCCGGCGCGCGCCGGCCCGCGGCGTCCATGCCGTCCCATGCGACGGCGTGCCGGCCCGCGCCCTCGCGCGCGCGCACGAGCGAGCGCACGCGCGCGCCGCGCAGGTCGTAGACCTCGATCGCCACGTTCTCGTCGCGGGCCAGGTCGTAGCGCACGCTCGCACCGTCGCGGCACGGGTTCGGGTAGGTGGCGGCTAGCCGCGTGGCCGCCGGGCTCGCACCGCCCTCCACGCCGGTCGGGTTCGCGTTCAACTCGAGCTGGTAGGTGCCCGAAGTCGCGGCGTCGGTCGAGACCGCCTTGTAGACGACGATCGCGATCGTCGTGGGCTGCTCGGCGACGAACGTGACCTGCTCGTCCTGCCCCGGCCCGTTCTCCCACGACCAGCCGCGCTCCTCGCCCTGCGAGCGGTCCTGGTAGGGACGGCCGGCGTCGTAGAGCGCCATCGCCCAGTCGACCGGGCCCGAGAGGTTCCGCAGGTGCAGGTCGTACCGGCCCACCGGCAGCGTGAACTCGTGCACCTGCACCAGGTGGTTCGCCGCGAGCGTGAACGGGCCGTGCACGTTCTGCGCGGCGTTGCGGGTCACGCCGAACGCGGACTCGACGAGCACGCTCGCCGTGTCGTCGGACACGCGCACGATGCCCACGTCGTA
>CAZIXL010000399.1:0-3826 GCA_964542885.1 uncultured bacterium | reverse complement strand
GGGCCCTGGCGCTGGCGAGCCCGTGATGGGCCCGATCGCCACCGGCCTGGGCGAGGTGTTCATGTGGACGGTCGAAGCCGACTCGGCCGCGCGCCGCGCCGACGGCGAGCCGTACACGCTCATGGACCTGCGCGAGGTGCAGGACTGGATCATCCGGCCGCAGTTGCGCACCGTGCCCGGGATCACCGAGATCAACGCGGTCGGCGGCTACCGCAAGCAGTTCCACGTCACGCCCGACCCGCGCCGGCTGCAGGCGTACGGGCTCACGTTCCACGACGTGCTGCTGGCGCTCGAGGCGAACAACCAGGCGGCGGGCGGTGGGCGGCTCGAGCACCGCGGCGAGCAGTACCTGGTGCGCACGAGCGGCCGGCTGCACGAGCCGGGCGAGATCGGCGAGGTGGTCGTCGCGACGCGCAACGGCGTGCCCGTGCACGTGCACGACCTGGCGAGCGTCGGGCCCGGGCGCGAGCTGCGTTCGGGGGCGGCGACCGCGAACGGCGACGAGGTCGTGCTCGGCACCGCGTTCATGCTGGTGGGCGAGAACAGCCGCACCGTGGCCGACCGCGTCGCGAAGCGGCTGGCCGAGGTCGAGCGCTCGCTGCCGCCCGGCGTCACGGCCCGCCCGGTCTACTCGCGCACCAAGCTCGTCGACGCGACGCTCGAGACCGTGCGCGCGAACCTGCTCGAGGGCGCGGTCCTGGTCGTGGCGGTGCTGTTCGCGCTGCTCGGCCACTTCACCGCGGCGCTGGTCGTGGCGCTCGTGATCCCGCTCTCGATGCTGTTCGCCGCCTCGGGCATGGTCCACCAGGGCCTGAGCGCCAACCTGCTCAGCCTGGGCGCGATCGACTTCGGCATCATCGTCGACGGCTCGGTCGTGATGGTCGAGAACATGCTGCGGCGCCTGGCCGCGCGCCAGCACGAGCGGGGGCGGGTGCTCGACGTACACGAGCGCCTGGCGGTCGCGTTCGAGGGCGCGCACGAGGTGGCGCGGCCGGCGCTCTTCGGCGTGGCCATCATCATGGCGGTCTACCTGCCGGTGCTGACGCTCACCGGCATCGAGGGCCGCATGTTCGCGCCCATGGCGAAGGTCGTGCTGCTCGCCCTCGGCGGCTCGCTGCTGTTCGCGTTCACGATCGTGCCCGCGCTGGTGGCGCTGCTCGTGCGCGGGCGGGTGGCCGGGTCCGAGGGCGCGCTCACGCGCCCGCTGCTGCGCGCCTACCGGCCCGCGCTCGACCGGGTGCTGAAGCACCGCGACGCCGTCGTCGCCGGCGCGCTCGCCTTTCTCGCCGTGACGGCGTTCGCGGCCTCGCGCCTGGGCGTCGAGTTCGTGCCCACGCTCGACGAGCGCGACCTGACGATCCAGGCGATCCGCATGCCGAGCACGAGCCTGGCCCAGTCCGTGGCCATGGACCACGAACTCGAGCGCGCGCTGCGCCGTTTCCCCGAGGTGGCCGACGTGTTCTCGCGGCTCGGCACCGACGAGGTGGCGAACGATCCCATGCCGCCCAACATCTCGGACATGTTCGTGATCCTGAAGGACCGGCGCGCGTGGCCCGACCCGCGCAAGTCCCGCGCGCGGCTCGTGGCCGAGATCGAGGCCGAGCTCGCCGGGCACCCCGGGCAGGCCTACGAGATCACGCAGCCGATCGAAATGCGCTTCAACGAGCTCATCGCCGGCGTGCGCGGCGACGTCGCTGTGAAGGTGTTCGGCGACGACCTGGGCGAGATGCGCGCCGCCGCCGGGCGCATCGCCGCCGTGCTGGGCGGCGTGCGCGGCGCGGCCGACGTGCGGGTCGAGCAGGTCACGGGGCTGCCCACGCTCGAGGTCGACATCGAGCGGAAGGTGGCCGCGCGCTACGGGCTCAACGTGGCCGACGTTCAGGGCGTGGTGCGCACCGCGCTCGCGGGAAGCGAGGCGGGCGACGTGCTGTCGGGCGACCGCCGGTTCCCGATCGTCGTGCGCCTGCCCGAGGCGTCACGCGCCGATCCCGCCGCGCTCGGCGACCTGCTGGTGCCCGTCGAGGCGCGGCCGCGACGGCTGCTCCCCACCGCGCTGCCCGCCGCGCACGAGGACGCGCGCACCGAGTTCGTGCCGCTGGGCTCGGTGGCCTCGATCGCGCTCACCGAGGGCCCGAACCAGATCAGCCGCGAGGGCGGCAAGCGCCGGGTCGTGGTGCAGTGCAACGTGCGCGGCCGCGACCTGGGCGGCTTCGTCGCCGAGGCGCAGGCGCGCGTCGCGCGCGAGGTGCCGCTGCCGCCGGGCTACTGGCTCGGCTGGGGCGGCGAGTTCGAGAACATCCTCAGCGCCCGCGCGCGCCTGACGCTCGCGGTCCCGCTGGCGCTCGCGCTCGTGTTCCTGCTGCTCTTCGCCGCGCTCGGCTCGCCGCGCGACGCGCTGCTCGTGTTCTCGGGCGTGCCGCTCGCGCTGTCGGGCGGCGTGCTCGCGCTGGCCGCGCGCGGCCTGCCGTTCTCGATCACCGCCGCCGTCGGGTTCATCGCGCTCTCGGGCGTGGCCGTGTTGAACGGCCTCGTGATGCTCTCGCGCGTGCGGCGCCTGCGCGAGGAGGGCGCGAGCGTGCTCGAGGCGGTGCGCCGCGGCTGCGCCGAGCGGCTGCGGCCCGTGCTCATGACCGCGCTGGTCGCCTCGCTCGGCTTCGTGCCCATGGCGCTGGCGAGCGGCACGGGCGCCGAGGTGCAGCGCCCGCTCGCGACCGTGGTGATCGGCGGCATCCTGTCGTCCACGCTGCTCACGCTGCTCGTGCTGCCGGTGCTCTACCGCATCGTGCACCGCGACGGGGAGGCTGCGCCCGAGCCCTGACGGCCGGGCGCCGCGGCGGGCGCGCTACGCGGCCGGTTTCGCGTAGTGCGCCCGCGCCCACTCGACGAACGCCGGGACGCCCTCGTCGAAGCTCGTGGGGGCGATGCCGAAGCGCGCGCGGAGGCGGGCGTCGTTCACCGTGAAGGGCTCGTTCCACTGGTACGCCATCTCCGACATCTCGCGCAGGATCGGGACGAACAGCCCCAGCGCGCTCAGCACGAACCCCGGCATGCGCTGCACCTTGAGGTCGCGGCCCAGCGCGCGCCCGATGCGCTCGATCATCGCCGCCGACGGCTCGGCCGGCGCCGCGGGCAGCATCCACCAGCGCCCCGTCACGTCGTCGGGCGCCTCGCCGAGTTGCGCCAGTCCCGCCGCCACGTCGAGCGTGTAGTGGTAGGTGTGCGGCGTGTCGAGCCGCGTGAACGCCGGGGCGACGCCCGACGCGAGCGCCTTGGGCCAGAACGGGTCGCCGAAGTACGTGCCCACGCCGCCGGGTCCGTAGAAGTCGGAGGCGCGGCCCACCACGACGCGCGCATCGCCCTTCGCGTGCGCGGCCATGAGCTGTTCGTTCACCTTCGCGCGGATCTCGCCCTTGCGGCTGCACGGCGCGATCGGCGAGTCCTCGTCGAGTGGCCGGCCGTTCGGCCTGCCGAGCATGTAGACGTTGTCGAGCACCACGAGCCGCGCCTTCGTACGCCCCGCCGCCGTGACCAGCGCCGCCGCGAAGCGCGGCAGCTCGCGCGCCCACACCGCGGCCGAGTAGGCCGGGTTCATGCAGTGGTAGATCGCGGCCGCGCCGCTCGCGGCGCGAGTCGCGAACGCGGGATCGCCCGCGTCGCCGTGCAGGGTCTCGATGCCGTCGGGCCCCGCGCCCGAGCGGCGCACGAGGCGCACCGTGTGCCCGCGATCGCGCAGCGCGCGGGCGAGCCGCGGGCCGATCTGGCCCGCACCGAAGATCACGTGGAGGGCAGAGGTCATGGGCCCACCCTAGCACGCGCGCTCGACCCG
>CAZIXL010000398.1:0-3826 GCA_964542885.1 uncultured bacterium | reverse complement strand
GGTTCGCTTTCGCCGGCACCGGCCGGGCGCGGGACCGCCACCACGACGAGAAGGACGGGCGGCGAAGGGTCGCCCCTCCACCGCCCGCCTCGAGGCCGGTCCGTCGGCCGTCAGTTCACGACTTCGAAGTCGGCGTCCACGGCACCGTCGCCGCCGTTCTTCTTCTTCGGCTCGTCCTGCGCCGGCGGCGTTTCGGCGCCTCCTTCACCGCGGCCGCCTTCGCCTCGATGTCGGACTTGAGCGACGCGTCGAACTTGTCGCCGTTCTCCTTCACCTGCTTCTCGGCCTCGTACACGAGCGTGTCCGCCCGGTTGCGCGCCTCGACCGCCTCCTTGCGCTTGCGGTCCTCCTCGGCGTGCGCCTCGGCGTCCTTGACCATGCGCTGGATCTCCGACTCGTTCAGGCCGCTCGAGGCCTCGATCCGGATGCTCTGCTCCTTGCCCGTCGCGCGGTCCTTCGCCGAGACGTGCAGGATGCCGTTCGCGTCGATGTCGAACGTGACCTCGATCTGCGGCACGCCTCGCGGCGCCGGCGGGATGCCGTCGAGGTGGAACTTGCCAAGGCTCTTGTTGCCCGCCGCCATCGGCCGCTCGCCCTGGAGCACGTGGATCTCCACGGAGGGCTGGCTGTCCGACGCGGTCGAGAACGTCTCGCTCTTCTTGGTCGGGATCGTGGTGTTGCGCGTGATGAGCGCGGTCATCACCCCGCCCAGCGTCTCGAGGCCGAGCGAGAGTGGCGTCACGTCGAGCAGCACGACGTCCCGCACGTCACCGGCGAGCACGGCGCCCTGGATGGCCGCGCCGATGGCGACGACTTCGTCGGGGTTGACGCCGCGATGCGGCTCCTTGCCGAAGATCTCCTTCACCAGTTCCTGGACCTTGGGCATGCGCGTCGAACCGCCGACGAGGACGACCTCGTCGATCTGTGACGGCTGCAACCCGGCGTCCTTCAGCGCCTGCATCACCGGACCGCGGCAGCGCTCGACGAGATCGGCCACGATCTGCTCGAGCTTCGCGCGCGAGAGCGTGAGGTTCAGGTGCTTCGGGCCGTTCTGGTCGGCCGTGATGAACGGCAGGTTCACGTCGGTCTGCAGCGTGCCCGACAGCTCGCACTTGGCCTTCTCGGCGGCTTCCTTCAGCCGCTGCAGCGCCATCGGGTCCTTGCGCAGGTCGATCCCCTCCTGCTTGCGGAACTCCTCCGCCAGCCAGTCGATGATCTTCTGATCGAAGTCGTCGCCACCCAGGTGGGTGTCGCCGTTGGTCGAGCGCACCTCGAATACGCCGTCCCCGATCTCGAGGATCGAGATGTCGAACGTGCCGCCGCCCAGGTCGAAGACCGCGACCTTCTCGTCCTTCTTCTTGTCGAGCCCGTACGCGAGCGCCGCGGCCGTGGGCTCGTTGACGATGCGCTTCACGTCGAGCCCGGCGATGCGGCCGGCGTCCTTGGTCGCCTGCCGCTGCGAGTCGTTGAAGTACGCGGGCACGGTGACGACCGCCTCGGTGACCTTCTCGCCGAGGTACTCCTCCGCCGTCTGCTTCATCTTCTGCAGGATCATCGCCGAGATCTCGGGGGGCGAGAACTCCTCGCCGCCCGCCTTCACGCGCGCGTCCCCGTTCGGGCCCGACACGACCTCGTAGGGCACGAGCTTGATCTCGCTGCCCACCTCGGCATTGCGCCGGCCCATGAACCTCTTGATGGAGTAGATGGTGTTCGTGGGGTTGGTCACCGCCTGGCGCCGCGCCACGAGCCCGACGAGGCGCTCGCCGGACTTCGAGAACGCCACGACCGACGGCGTCGTGCGGAACCCCTCGGCATTGGCGATGACCTTGGGCTCGCCGCCTTCCATCACGGCGACACACGAATTCGTGGTGCCCAGATCGATGCCGATGACCTTACCCATGGTTTCCCCCTGTTCTTTCTGGCCGATGGCCACGCGGGGCGTTCCGCGCCCGCGTGGCCGGATTCGTCGTTCGATTCGCGCGTGGAAGGTGCGGCAGCTTAGCCGACCTGCACCTCGATTTCACGCACCTTGGCCTCCTCCGCCTTGGGCACGCTCACCTCGAGCACGCCGTTGCGGTAGCTGGCCTTGACCTTGTCGCCGCGCACGGGCGCCGGCAGCGTGAACGTGCGCTCGAAGGTCCCGAAGAGCCGCTCGGTGCGGTGCACGTTGCCGCTCCTGTTCTCGACCTCGCGCTTGCGCTCACCCCGCAGGGTCAGCAGGTCGCCGACCAGGCTCACCTTCACGTCCTTCTCGGTCATGCCCGGCAGGTCCGCGCGGATCACGTAGCCCTCGGACGTCTCCTCGATGTCGACGGGAGGCGTGAGCGTGTCGGCGTCGGCCGGCGCGTAGTAGGGCCGGTTGCCGAAGAAGTTCTCGAAGAGCTGGTCCATCTCGCTGCGGAAGTTCGTGAGATCGCGGCTGCGGCCCGGAAGGAAGCGGACGAGCGTCATGTTTCATCACTCCTTGTGCTTCGGGTTCGGTTGCCTCGCGCGGTCCCGGGAACCTTCTCGTCCCCGCGGTGCCGCGCCTCGTGGTCACCGGCGAGTACAGCAGGCCTCGTGCCACGCGTGCCGCACCGGGCCGCGAGGTCGCGTGGAGCCGCGAAAACAGCGGGGATTTCGCGAGCCGGTCCCGCGGGCGCCGCGCGCGCCCCGGTCGCGGGCGTTCCGCGGCGTGACGCGGGCGCGTTCCGCGCCGAAACGCGGGGCGTTCCCGGGCGGAACGCGCCCGGACCGGGCCCGGCCCGCGGTGGAGCCACCAGCGCCGAACTGATAGCGTGCTCGGCCGCATGCGCATCGCCACGTTCCTGCCGCACGTCGGCGTCTTCGGCGGCGTCCGCCGCTTCCTCGAGCTGGGCAACGAGTGGACTTCGCTCGGCCACGCGGTGACGCTCTACCACCCCGACGGCACGCCGCCGGGCTGGTTGGAATACCGGGGCGCTGTCGCGCCGCTCGCAGCGGCGGCCGGCGCGGAGGTCGACCTCGCGGTGTGCGCCGACCCTCACACCTGGCCCGCGTTCCGGGCCATGCGCGCGCGCACGCACCTCTATTACTGCGTGATCGAGGGCGACGCCGGGCTCGCGGCGGCGATCGCCGATCCCGCGGTCGTACTGGCGGCGAACTCGGGGGCGCTGCGGCGCTCGGTCGGGCGCCGCGCGCGCCGCGACGTGCTCGACGGCGTCGGCGGCATCCGTACGACGCGCTTCCGGCCCGACCCCGTGCAGCGCGCCGCCGCCCCGCTGCGCGTGCTGCTCAACGGCCGGCGCTCGCGCCCGAAGAAGGGCACCGACCTCGTCCTGGCCGCGCTGCGCGCCCTGCGCGGCGTGCCGGAGTTCGAGGTCGTGCTGTTCGACTCGCTGGACGCGCACAACCGCCAGGATCCGCGCGACGGCGCCCCGCTGCCGCCCAACGCGCGGTTCGTGATCGATCCGACGCAGGACGAACTGGTCGCGCTCTACCAGTCGTCGCACGTCTTCGTCGCCGCCGAGCGCAAGGCGGGCTGGTGCAACACCGCGCTCGAGGCGCTGGCCAGCGGCTGCGCGCTGGTCTGCACCGCCAGCGGCACGCGCGACTTCGCGCGGGACGGCGGGAACGCGCTCGTCACCTGGCGGCACCCGTTCTTCCTCGGCCGCGCGATCCGGCGCGTGCTCGTCGACACCGCCCTGCGCGAGCGGCTCGCCGCCGCGGGGCCGACGAGCGCGGAGCCGTGGGCCTGGCCCGCGCTCGCGGCGAAGCTGCTCGCCCAGTTGCCGGACGGCGCCGGGCGCTGAACCCCCAACGCGAACGCCCCCGACCCGCGGGCCCGGGGCGGTCGAAACGTCGCGGC
>CAZIXL010000397.1:0-3836 GCA_964542885.1 uncultured bacterium | reverse complement strand
CGGGTTCGATCCGTTCGCGCTGCTGCCGCCCGGCGCACCGCTCGAGGGCGACGGCGCGGCGCTCGACCCGCTGCGCGAGGCGATCGTGGAGCGGCTCGGGCGCACGGGCGAGCCGGTGTACGTGTTCCTGCCGCGCGTGCCCTCGGTGCGGCTGCTGCGGGCCGGGGCGCCGTCCGGACGCTGAGGACCGCGGACGGACTCGCGCGCGCCGCCCGTTCGTGCGAGGCTGCGCGAGCGTCGCGACGTCCGTTCTCCCCGGAGGCCCGCGTGACCGACTTGAACCCGCAGCGCGAGCAGATGGCCGACGAGTCCATGGTGCGCACGCTCGCGGCGCAGGCGCAGGCGATCTGGCCGCAGGAATCCGCGCTGCTGCACCGCTACGGGCTCGGCGACGACGTGCGCGTCCTCGATGCCGGCTGCGGAACGGGCGAGGGCGCCGCGCGCTTCGCCGCGTTCTACCCGCGCTCGCGCGTGCTCGCGGTGGACATCCTCGACCACCACCTCGAGCTGGCGCGCGAGCGGCACGCCGCACTCGCGGACCGGCTCGTGTTCGAGCACCGCAGCATCTACGAGCTGGGACTGCCCGACGCGTCGTTCGACCTCACGGTGTGCCGGCACGTGATCCAGTCGATCCCGCACGAGGAGCGCGTCATCGCCGAGCTCGTGCGCGTGACGAAGCCGGGCGGCTGGCTGCACCTGATCGCCGAGGACTACGACCTGCTGCACTTCCCGCGCGGCACGCCCGACCCGCGCGACTTCTGGCACGAGGCGCCGCGGGCGTTCACCGACGTGGGCGGGAGCAACCTGTTCGTGGGCCGGCGCACGCCCACGGTGCTCGCGCGGCTCGGGCTCGAGGAGATCCGCGCCGACTACGTGGTGGTCGACACCTTGCGCGTGCCGCGCGCGACGTTCGCCGCCATCCTCGAAGCCTGGCGCGACGGCTACGCGAAGCCCGTCGCGGCGGTGACGCGGTTCGGCGAGGCGGACGTTCTCGCGTACTTTGACGCCATGATCGCCAGCGTGCGCGACCCGGAGGGATACGCCGTGTGGTTCGTACCGGTCGTGAGCGCGAGAGTTCCGCAGTCGCGGCGGGGCGCGTAGGCCGATGGGGGCGCTCCGGATGATCCTGCTGCTCGCCCTCGCGGCGGCGATCGGCTTCGGCTGGTGGTTCACGCACCCGCCCGACGCGGGCCACGACGTGCGGGCCCACTTCGCCCCGCTCGCCTCCGTCGACCGCGTGCCCGCACCCGAGCTGGGCGCGCGCTTCGAGCGCTGGACGATGCGCGACACGCACGGCCGCGTGACGACCGGCCTGTGGCGGCCGGCGCCGCCCGGGCCCGGCCCGCGGTGGGTCGTGGTGCTGCTCGGCGGCATCGGCACCGACGACCGCGCGGCGCTGCTCGTGCCCGACGCGCTGCCGGTCTCGGTGCTCGCGGTGAGCTGGCCGTGGACCGGCCCGCGTCGCATGGACCAGCTCGGGCTGATCGTCCGGACGCCCGGGCTGCGGAGCGCGATGCGGCGCACGCCGGCCTGCCTCGCCACCGGCGTCGCCGCCGCGCGCCGGGCCGAGCCGGGCGCGAAGGTCGCGCTGCTCGGCGCGAGCCTGGGCGTCGCGCCCGCGGTCGCGGCGGCGCGGATCGAGCGGCCCGACGCGCTCGCGCTGGTCGACGGCGCGGCGGACCTGCGCCGGTTGCTGCGCTCCGAGATCGCGCGCGCGGCCTCGCCGGCCCTGGCGCCGGCGGGCTCGGCGCTCGGGGCGCGACTGCTCTCGTCGCTCGAACCGGCGCGGCACGCGCCGGCGCTCGCGGGCCTGCCCGTGCTGCTCGTCGACGCCGAGCACGAGGCGCGCTACCCGCCCGCCTGCGTCGCGGCCCTGCACGCGGCGTTCCCGCACGCGACGGTCGCGACCCACCCGGGCGGGCACCTGCGGCCCGAGGATTCCGCGCAGGTCCTCGCGATCGTGGAGCAGGTGTGGGGCTGGCTGCGCCCGGGACCGGACGGCCACTGAGCCGCGCGGCGCGGGGCCCGGTCGGCGACGGGGCCCCGAGCGGCTATAGTGCCGCGCATCGCCTCCCCGCCAACGCGGCCACGGGGAGTTCCCACATGGACCCCAGGCCCGAGGACTGCATGTTCCGATCGATCCGCTTCGCGCTCCCGTTCGCACTGCTCGCCCTGCTCACGACGTCCGGTTGCGCCACGCTCAAGACGCTGACCGACCTGCGCAACGTCACGTTCGCCTTCACGGGCGTCTCGGACGTGAAGCTCGCCGGCATCGCCGTCGGCCCCGGCGCCGACTACTCGAAGCTCGGCCTGGCCGACGTGGCCCGCCTGACGGCGGCGCTCGTCTCGAAGCAGGCGCCGGTGGACATGATCATGCACGTGAGCGCGACCAACCCGACCGACAACCGCATCCCGGCGCGCATCGCCGACATCGCGTGGACGCTCTACGTCGAGGACCACCGGACGCTCGACGGCAACCTCGGCAGCCCGGTCAGCGTGGGTTCGGGCAGCACGCTCGACATTCCGCTCGCGGCGCACTTCGACCTGGTCTCGCTCGGCGCGAGCGGCGCCCGCGACCTGGTCGACCTCGCGGTGGCCATCGCCGGGCAGGGCACGGTCAAGAAGGACCTGCGGCTCGAGATGGTGCCCACGATCGAGACCTCGCTCGGGCCCATGCGCTACCCGCAGCCGATCGTCGTCCATCGGCTGGGCTCGACCCACTGACGTCCCGCCGGGCGCGGCGCCCGTTCGCGTCGCGCCCGGCAGGGCCGCTCACCGGGCGCGCGGCAGGCGCTCCTCGCGGCTCTCCGTGAGCAGCCACGCGGCGCGCGCGCGGCCGTCCGCCATCTCGAAGCGCAGGCGCGGGCGCGGCGACATCGAGATCGCCAGCTCGAACGTGTCGGGGCCGACGGGCTCGAGGTCGACGAGCGGGCCCTCCTCGCGCTGGTAGCGCAGGCGGCCGTCCTCGACGAACACGCGCCGGTTGCCGTAGCGGCCCTCGTACGGCGCGAGTTCGGCCGCCGTCGGCGGCGCGTGGCTCGCGGCCCAGTCGAGCTTCCCGATCCGGTCGCGGAACGCGCGCTGGACGGCCGGGTCGCTCGCGCGCGCGAGCAGCGAATCGCACGCCAGGCGCACGGCGCGGTCGAGCGCCTGCTCGGGCGCGCACGCCACGTCGGGCGTGACGCCGGCGCCTTCCCAGTCGGTGCCGGTCACGGCGTCGACGATGCGCGCGTTCGGGAGCAGCACCATGACGTTGCCGATCCGCTCGTCGCCGAGCTTCATCGTGTCGAACGAGTGCGCGGCGCCGGCGGTGCGCGCACCGACGATCGTCGCGAGGCCGTGGTGCTGCATCTGGTACGCGAACATCTCACCGCCCGAGGCGGTGCCGGGGCTCGTGAGCACGAACACCGGCCGGCCCAGGTACTTCGCGCCGCCGGGCTCGGCGGTGGTCCGCCACTCCTCGCGCGTGCCGCTCGCGCGCGTGAACTGCGAGCTGGCCACGAACGGCGGGCGGTCCGTGAAGTAGCTGAACGCGAGCTGCACGCAGGCCGGGTCGCCGCCGGGGTTCCGGCGCACGTCGACGATCAGCGCGTCGGTCTCGCGCAGCAGGTCGAACGCGGCCGCGAGCGGGCCGGCGAGGAGCGCGGGCGGCGCGTCGAAGCGCGCCAGGTCGAGCACGCCGATGTTGCCGTCCAGCACGCGCGCGCCGAGCACGCCGAAGTTCTGGCCGCGCAGCCGCCGGCGCGCCTCCTCGAGGCGGGCCGCCCCGCCCGGCCCGGCCTCGCCCGGGTTGTCCCCGCGGGAGGCCTCCGCCGCGGGCGGGTCGGCGAGGCGGG
>CAZIXL010000396.1:0-3841 GCA_964542885.1 uncultured bacterium | reverse complement strand
GGGCGTGCCCCGGGCGGCCGCCCGCCCGAAGTCCCGCGGCGCCGCCCGCGAACCCGCCCCTACCCGATCGGCTTGTTCTCGATCTGGTCGGCACTCGTCAGCCCGGCTTCGCGGGCCCGGCGGACCGCCTGCACGCGGGCGACCAGGGTGACGAGGAACGCCAGCAACACGATCGCCGGGATGACCAGGTCGACCAGCCACTCGCTCCCGGGCCAGTTCTCGCGCAGCCACTGGCGCAGCGGGCGCTGGGCGACGCCGAACAGCACCAGCACGACGCCCCAGCCGAGGGCCGTGGCGATGGCCTGGACACGTTCGCCGGCCGAGCGCGGCCGGAAGAGCCCCGCCAGCTGACGGGCCCGCTCGGGGGGAACCCCGCGCCCCGCCAGCGCGGCCTCGAGGTCGTCGGGCCCCACGCCCTTCGCGTCCAGGTCGCGCAGCAGCGCGGCTTCCTCGCGCGTCGGCTCGACGGCGTTGCGGCGAGTGTGCACGGGAACGAACACCATGGCCCCTCCTACTTCACCCCGGTGTGCCCGAAGCCCCCCGACTCGCGCGACGTCGCGGTCAGCTCGTCGGCCTCGACCCACGCCACGCGCGGCACCTGCTGCAGCACCATCTGCGCGATGCGCATGCCGCGCTCGAGCACGAACGGCTCGGAGCCCAGGTTCTGGACGATCACGCGCACCTCGCCGCGGTAGTCGGAGTCGATCGTGGCCGGGCTGTTGGGCAGCGTGATCCCGTGCTTCGCCGCCAGCCCCGAGCGCGGGCGCACCTGCATCTCGAAGCCCTCCGGCACCTCGATCGCGAAGCCGGTCGGCACGAGCGTGATGGCGCCGCACGGGAGTGTGAGCGGTTCGGCGACCGCGGCGCGCACGTCCATGCCGGCCGAGCCCGGCGTTTCGTACGCGGGAAGCGGCAGGCCTTCGCCGTGCGGCAGGCGGCGGATGCGGACGGGAGTCGGGGGCGGCGTCATGCGCCGCAGGTTAGCGGAAAAGCACCTTGAGCGCGCCCCAACTGCGGCTGTTCGTGGGGTTCGCCCGCAGCCCGCCCGCGGGCAGCGTCTGGTCCTCCCAGCGGTCGATCCACCAGCGCGTGCTGTCGGGCCCGGCGCCCTGCGCGGCCTGGTCCGGCGGGATCGCGGCCGAATCGCCCCGCACGAGGTAGAACTGGGCGAAGCCGTTGATGTCGATCCGCGTGGTGCCGGAAGTCTCCGGGATCACCACGGCGAGGTTCACCTTGGTCCGGATCGACTTGTGGAACCTCGGGTCCTTGCCGGGGCGCGAGTCGGGCAGCGCGATCAGCGTCTTGTCGAAGGCGAGGCTGATGTCCGTCGCGTTCGCGAACACGTTGCAGGACGCGGCCAGCTCGTCCTCGCGCCCCCACGGCACGTCGCGGTAGGCGTTCCCGGAGGAATCCCCGAGCGCGAACACGAAGCGGTAGTCGTCGGTGAAGAGCCCGCGCAGCGCCTCGCACGAGCGCTGGTTCCAGGCCCACTCCAGCAGGCGGACGGCGCCGGCCGGCGTGTTGGCGACGGGCGCGGGCGCGGGCGGCGGCACGGGCCGCGAGACCGGGCGCAGGTCGTCCCAGCACGACGTCGTGGACGCGGCGAGCAGGACGAGCGCTCCGAGAGCGAGGGCGCGGCGCATCGTGGGTTCCTCCGTCGGACGCGGGACAGCCTACGCCGGCGGCCGGGCGGCGGCCACCCTCGCGGTTCCCATGCACCCGATACAGCGGCCGGCCGGCGTCGGTTCCCGGAGCCTTCGCGGCGCCGCGGGCTTCGGCTACATTTCCGCTCCGAATGTTCGCCCGCAGCCGGCAGCTCTTCGCGACCGCGATGTTCGCGGTGGACGCCGCCCTGATCGGCGTGTCCTGGATCCTGGCCTGGTGGCTCCGCTTCTACGGCCTGGGCCTGCCGGCGCCGCGCGGGCTGGCCCCGCTCTCGATCTACCTGTGGAGCGGCGCGGTGCTGGTCCCGAGCGCGCTGCTCGTGCTGCGCACGTTCCGCCTCTACCGCTCGGCGCGCACGGCGCGCCTGAGCGCCGAGCTGGCCTCGCTGGTCAAGTCCATGCTCGTGATCAGCGCCCTCGCGGGCTTCGGCTCCTACTTCGCGCGCGGCGAGCTGTCGCGCCTCGTGATCGCGATCTTCTTCGTCACGGGCACGCTCGTGCTGTGCGCGAGCCGCATCGCCCTGCGCGCCGTGCTGCGCGCGATGCGCCGCGGCGGGCGCAACCTGCGCCACGTGCTCGTGGTGGGCACCGGCGAGCTGGCGGGCCTGCTGCTGGAGAAGATCCGTCACCACGCCGATTTCGGCCTGCGCGTGCACGGGCTGGTCTCGCCCGATCCCGCCGAGGTCGGCGCCACGATCCACGGTGCGAAGGTGCTGGGCACGATCGACGACCTGCCGCGCCTCACGGGCGAGGAGCAGGCCGAGATCATCTACCTGGCGCTGGCGCGGCCGGAGTGGCAGGCCGAGGAGGCGGCGCTGCGCGTGCTCGCCGACTCGACGGCGGCGGTGCGGCTGGTGCCGGACCTGCGGCAGGCGTTCCGCCTCAACCCGAGCGTCGAGGACTTCGACGGCATGCCGGTCGTGCTCGTGACCGAGAGCCCGGAGCAGGGCTGGAACGCGGTCGTGAAGCGCGCGTTCGACCTGGCGGGGTCGGCAGTGGGGCTGCTGCTCCTGGCGCCCGTGATGGCCGTGATCGCGATCCTGGTGCGCTTCGACTCGCCGGGACCGGTCTTCTACGCGCAGGAGCGCGTGGGCCTGAACGGCCGCCGCTTCCGCATGCTCAAGTTCCGCAGCATGCGCGCGGACGCCGAGGTCGCGGGCGCGGGCTGGACGACGAAGGACGACCCGCGGCGCACGAAGCTGGGGACGTGGCTGCGCAAGCTGTCGCTCGACGAGCTGCCGCAGCTCTGGAACGTGTTCACGGGTGAGATGAGCCTGGTGGGACCGCGGCCGGAGCGCCCGCAGTACGTGGAGGACTTCCGCGAGTCGATCCCGCGCTACATGCTGCGCCACCACGTGAAGGCGGGCATGACGGGCTGGGCGCAGGTCAACGGCCTGCGCGGCGACACGCCGCTGCCGGAGCGCATCGAGTACGACCTGTTCTACGTCCAGCACTGGTCGCTCTGGTTCGACCTGCGCATCCTGCTGCTGACGGTGGTGCGCGTGTTCCGCGACGCTTCGGCGTACTGACGCGTTCCCGCGGCTCGGCGACGGCCTCGCGGCTTCGCCGCGTGGCTTGCTTGTGCGAACCGCCGGACTCCCGGGCGCGTGCGGGTGCGTGGGCCGGGTGCGGGAGCGCGTGCGGGTCCGGCTAGTTGAGCGCGTCCTCGTAGGCGCGATGCGTTCGTTCGGCGGTCGTGGCCCAGTCGAACTTCGCGACCTGTCGGTGGCCCCTGCGGACGAGCTCGGCGCGCGCGGACTCGTCGCCCAGCAGCGTCGTGATCGCGTGCGCCCAGGCGTCGGGGTTGTCGGGCGGGAGCGTCCGGGCCGCTTCGCCCACGACTTCGGGGAGCGAGGCGGCGTCGCTGGCGAGGACGGGGGTGCCGCAGGCCATGGCTTCGAGCGGGGGCAGGCCGAAGCCTTCGCAGAGGGCCGGGTGCACGTACAGGGCGGCGCCGGCGTAGAGGGCGGAGAGTTGGGCGGCGTCGGGCGTGGGGCCGGCGAACTGGAGGGCGTGGGTGACGCCCAGCGCGTGCGCCAAGCGGGCGTGGAAGTCGTCGGCGGGCCAGGGCGCGCCCGAGAGCACGAGCGGCGGGCGCGAGGCGACGCGCATCGTGGCCCAGGCGCGCAGGAGCAGCTCGAGGTTCTTGTGGCGCTTCCGCGCGCCGACGTAGAGCA
>CAZIXL010000395.1:0-3846 GCA_964542885.1 uncultured bacterium | reverse complement strand
CGGTGGCCGCCGCGCACGACATCCGCGAGACCTTCGGGCGCATGGCCATGAACGACGAGGAGACGGTCGCGCTCATCGCCGGCGGCCACACGTTCGGCAAGACGCACGGCGCCGGCCCGGCCACGCACGTGGGACCCGAGCCCGAGGCGGCGCCGCTCGCCGCGCAGGGCCTGGGCTGGGCCAGCAGCTACGGCAGCGGCAAGGGCGGCGACGCGATCACGAGCGGCATCGAGGTCACCTGGACCACGACGCCCGTGCGCTGGAGCCAGAACTTCTTCGAGAACCTGTTCGGCTACGAGTGGGAGCTGGTGAAGAGCCCCGCCGGGGCGCACCAGTGGCGGCCGAAGGGCGGCGCGGGCGAGGGCACGGTGCCCGACGCGCACGATCCGGCGAAGCGGCACGCGCCGGCCATGCTGACCACCGACCTGTCGCTGCGCTTCGATCCGGCGTACGAGAAGATCTCGCGGCGTTTCCATGCGCACCCAGACGAGTTCAACGCCGCGTTCGCGAAGGCGTGGTTCAAGCTCACGCACCGCGACATGGGCCCCTACGCGCGCGGCGTGGGCAAGCTCGTGCCCGCGGAGCCGCAGCCATGGCAGGACCCGGTGCCCGCGGTCGACCACGCGCTGGTCGACGCGAAGGACGTCGCCGAGCTGAAGGCGAAGCTGCTCGCGTCGGGGCTGACCACGGCGCAGCTCGTGTCGACCGCGTGGGCGTCGGCGTCCACGTACCGCGACACCGACAAGCGCGGCGGCGCCAATGGCGCGCGCATCCGGCTGGCGCCCCAGAAGGACTGGGCGGTGAACGAACCCGCGAAACTGGCGAAGGTGCTCGCGAAGCTGGGCGAGATCCAGCAGGCGTTCAACGCCGCGCAGAAGGGCGGCAAGCGCGTCTCGCTGGCCGACCTGATCGTGCTCGGCGGCTGCGCCGCGATCGAGCAGGCCGCCAGGGCGGCGGGGCACGACGTGACGGTGCCGTTCGCACCCGGGCGCACGGACGCGTCGCAGGCGCAGACCGACGTCGAATCGTTCGCCGTGCTCGAGCCTGCGGCCGACGGCTTCCGCAACCACCTCGGCAAGGCGGCACGGCGGCCGGCGGAGGCGGAGCTCGTCGAGAAGGCCGCGCTGCTCGGCCTCACCGCCCCCGAGACCACGGTGCTCGTCGGCGGGCTGCGCGTGCTCGGGGCGAACGTCGGGGGCTCGGACCTCGGCGTGTTCACGTCGCGGCCGGGGACGCTCACCAACGACTTCTTCGTGAACCTGCTCGACATGGGCACGAAGTGGCAGCCCACGTCGGCGGCCGAAGAGACGTTCGAGGGCGTGGACCGCGTCACGGGGAAGAAGAAGTGGCAGGGCAGCCGCGTGGACCTGGTGTTCGGCTCGAACTCCCAGCTGCGGGCGCTGGCCGAGGTCTACGCCTGCGACGACGCGCAGGGGAAGTTCGTCCGCGACTTCGTGGCCGCGTGGAACAAGGTCATGAACCGGGATCGCTTCGACCTCGACTGATCGCTCGACCACCCGCGAGCCGTTCCGGGACCGCCATCGCGGTTCCCGGGACGGCTCGCCGTGTTTTCTTCTTGCAGTCGGAGCGATGGAACGCGACATTGCGCGAGGCTTGCACGGGCTCGCGCGACGTTGCCGGTCGAACGCGGGCGTCACGCACGGACGGATTCACGCACGGAGGCACTGCTTGGCCGAGGTCGTCGCGCCGCTGGGGTCGCTGCCGCTACACACGCACCCGCATCACGTCCTGCTGCAGTGCGATTCGGACCTCGTCGCCGTCCGCGTGGAGGCGCACCATCGCCGGCTGGTCGCCCTGCGCGACGTGCGCCGCGGGACGCGACTCTTCCGCATCACCGGCCGCGAGATCGCACAGCCCACGAAGTACTCCGTGCAGGTGGGGCCGGCGCTGCACCTCGACCAGGATGGCGTCCGCGACGAGTTCGAACTGGTGGCGCGCTACTTCTGGCGTTACCTCGATCACGCCTGCGAGCCCACGACGCGGATCGTCGACCGCGAGGTGATCGCCGTCCGCGACATCGCCGAAGGCGAGGGCGTGACCTTTCACTACTGCACGACCGAGTACGACATGGCGACGCCGTTCGACTGCCACTGCGGGAGCCCGCGCTGCCTGGGCCTCATCCGGGGCGCCCGCCACCTGTCGCCCGCGCAGCGCCGCCGCCTGCTCAAGTGGATGCCCGACTGGCTGCGCTGAAGCAGGGGTGAGCCGGAGCTCCGCGGGTTCCCACGCGGGGCCCCGCGGCGATCAACCCCTTTCCGCGTCGCTCCACCACCGTGAAAGTCGCGCGGTGGCGACGGGCGGGATCCCGGCGCCGGTGTCGCCGTCGTGGGACGTGTCGTTGAAGAGCGCGAGCCGCGCGTGCGTGGGGCCGTGGAAGTCCACGATGTTGAGCGCGGCGGGACACTGGTCGAGGTTGTCGCGGTAGCGGCGCGGGTCGAAGCCCAGCAGCGAGCTGAGCAGCAGCCGGATCGTCGCCTTGTGCGAGACGACCAGCACGTGCGCGCCGGGATGCGCGCGTACGATGTCGAGCAGCGCGGGCAGGGCGCGTGCCGTGACCTCGAGCCCGCTCTCGCCGCCCTGCGGCGCGAAGGTGTACGGATCGCGCTCCCATTCGGCCGCTTCGCGGGCGAACCGTTCCTCGACCTCGCGGCGCGTCATCTGCTCCCAGCGCCCGTGCGAGATCTCGCGCAGCGCTGGACGCGGGACCACCTCGAGCCCGTGTCGCTCGGCGAGGATGCGCGCCGTCTCGACCGTGCGCGCGAGCGGCGATGCGTACACCGCCGCGAGCGGCTGCGCCGCCAGCCGCCGGGCGAGCCGTGCGGCCTGCTCACGCCCCGCGTCCGAAAGCGCCACGTCGGTGGCGCCGGCGAAGCGGTCCTCCGCGGTGAGCACGGTGGCGCCGTGGCGGACGAGGAAGAGCCGGGTCGTTTCGGTCGCGCGCATGAGGTCCTTTCCGCCGGGTCGGCGCCGGGTCTCGGTGACCGGCGCACCCTACCGCGTTCGCGGCCGCGTGCCGAAGGCGAGGCGGGCGCCGGCCGGGAGGGCGTACCCCGCCGGTCCGCAGGCGGGGCTCAGTGCGCAGCGATCACCTCGATGCGATCGGAGAGGCGGGCGGATCGCACCTTCGGGTCCGCGGGCCGCAGCCGCAGGCGGATGCCCCCGCGGGCGTCCTGGGGCACGCGGACCGTGAGCCCGTTGCGTTCGCGACCGCCCACGCGGCGGGCCAGCGAGTGCCACGCGCCGCCGTCCGCCGGGGCCCAGTCGAGATCGGCAGGCGACGCGCCGAGCCAGGCCACCGTCGCGTTCGCGCCCGCGGTCCAGTGCTCGTCGGAGCGCGGCCGCGCGAAGGCGTAGCGCGAGAAACGGTAGATGTGAATCGATCCGCCCGGATAGGCGAACGGCGAGCCGACGACGATCCCGCCGAAGCTGAGGCTGTCCTCGGGCGGCAGGGTCGCGACCGCGAAGCCGAAGTTGCCGTTCTCCTCGTCGCCGACGAGGCGCAGGTCGGCGAGCGCGTCGGTGCCCTTGCCGACGCTCATCATCAGCACGCCGCCGCCGATCGAGCGCGACGTGGTCAGGTAGGGCTCGCCGGCGACGACGTCGGCGTGTCCCTCGCCGTCCAGGTTCGGGGCGGCGGCGAGACTGTGGCCGAGGATGCCGCGATCGCCCTCGCCGAGCAGCGCGAGCGCGGGCTCGGCGCCCGGCTGGGCCGCGCCGTGGAATACGTACACGCGCCCCGAGCGCCAGGCCAGGCCGCGATCGCCGTCGGCGCCGATCGCGAGGTCGTCGAAGCCGTCGCCGTCGACGTCGCCGAGCGCGCAGATC
>CAZIXL010000394.1:0-3867 GCA_964542885.1 uncultured bacterium | reverse complement strand
CGCGTAGACGGCGGCGGCATCGGGCACCGTGAGGCTGCCGGGCGCGCGGCTGCGGACGCCGTAGTAGCAGCCGTCGTCCACCTCGACGCGCGCGTTCGGCACCGGCAGCGGCGGGGCGATGTAGCCCATGACGATCGACGAGCCGCCGCTCTGGGCGTTCAGGTAGAGCGGCAGGCCGTGCGAGTGCGTGTAGTCGTAGCCGTACACGAACGAGCGGTCCGTCCAGCCGCCCTGCAGGAACACACCCGTGCCGGTGGCGACGTGGCTCGAGAGCCCCGTGCTGCCCACGTTGCCGTTGTAGGTAACGTTGTCGAAGCCGTCGTCCACCCACGGGCTCGAGCCGCCGCCGTTGAGCGCCCGCAGCGCGTAGGGCGCCGCGGTGATCGCCTGCCTCGGCGTGAGCGTGGTGTACGCGCCCGCACCCGCGGGCCTCACCTGAATGTCCAGCCAGCGCGCGTTGCCGTCGAACGAGGCGGCGCCGAAGTCGAGCGGGACCGTGAAGAGGCCCTGCGTGACCGGCTGGTTCAGCACCGTCTGCGGCGTGCCGACGGTGCCGGTGCCGCTGGCCACGCTGCAGAGCGTGAAGACGAAGTCGTAGTTCCCGGTCACCGGGAGGCCGGCCTGCTGGAGGCTACCCTGGTACGTGAAGGTCGAGCCCATGGGCGTCGCGAGGGCGTCCCGGCCCGGGGCGGCGAGTGTGAGCATGAGCAGCAGCAGAAGCGTTCGGGCGCGCATGCGAGGGTCTCCTGGCGTCGGATGGAAGAGGCCGAAAGGGATCGTCGGTCGATCGACTCAGCGCAGCAGCACGACGCGCTGCGTCGTGCGGCGGGTGTGGCCCTGGAACTGGAAGAAGTAGACGCCGGCCGCGAGCCGGCGGCCGTCACCGTCGGCGCCGTCCCAGTTCACGCGGTACGTGCCCGCTCCCTGGCGGCCGTCGAGCAGCGTCCGCACGCGTTGCCCGGCCAGGTCGTAGACGTCCAGCCGGACCGGCCCGTCCTCCGCGAGCGTGAACGCGACCTCCGTCGTGCGGCCGAACGGGTTGGGCCGGGGCATCGACAGGCGGTCGGTCGCGAACGCGCCACCGGCCGCGGGCACGTCGGTCGTGGGCGCTGCCGCCGCCGCCCAGAAGCCGCCCTGCAGCGTGAAACCACCGCCGGCGAGCGTGCCCGCATCGGGCTGGCCGATCGTGCCGCCCAGCGAAAAGCCGCCGCCCGCGCTCGCCACGGCACCGCCCGCGTCGAGCGAGCTCCACGCGATCGCGTAGCCCTGCGCGCGCGCCTCCGCAGGCGGGCACGCCGCGAGCGCCGCGAGCAGCGCCACGCGCGCGAGACATCGGGTTCGAACATCGAGTGACATCGCACTGCCCTCCGGGGCCGGATGCGCATCGCCCGACGCGGCGCGCCGGACACCCGGTTAAACGAGAGCGGGCCGCGAGGCGAACACCCGCACCTCCCCGGTGCCGCCGCCCGCCCCTCCGCGACGCAGCCGCGTTCGTCCCGGCGTCGGGAGGCGTTTCAGGGAGAGGGCACGAACGGAACAGCGGAGGGCGGCATGCAGGCGGTGGCGGCAGCCCGGCATCGGCATCGCGTGGCGACACGGCGGGCGCACGGGGAACCGCGCGCGTGGGGTATGCTTCCCGCCCCAGCGAGACCCATTCCTCGTGCGGAGCGCTTCATGCCCGAGCCCCGGGGAGGTGCGGCGGACGCGTCCGGACCGCGGCCTCTCGAGACGACGACCGACCTGCTGGCGCTCGTCCGGGCCGGCGACGAGCGCGCACTGGACCGGCTCATCGCGCGCGTGCTGCCGCCGCTGCGCGCCTGGGCGCACCGCCGGCTGCCGCAACGGGCACGCGACCTCGCCGAGACCGACGACCTCGTGCAGGTCACGATCGTGCGCGCCTTGCGCCACCTGAATCGTTTCGAGTCACGGGGCGAGGGCGCGTTGCTCGCCTACCTCCGCCAGATCCTGCTCAACCAGGTCCGCGACGAACTGCGCCGCACCTCGCGCCGGGCGGTCGGCGAGGACGTGGGCGAGGCGCTGCCCGCCCCGGCGCCGTCGCTAGTCGACCCGCTCGTGGGGCGCGAGACCCTCGAACGCTACGAGCGCGCCCTGCAGCGCCTGGGCGAGGAGCAGCGCCAGGCCGTGCTGCTCAAGGTCGAGCTGGGCTACAGCAACGCCGAGATCGCCGAGGTGCTCGGGCGGCCGTCGGCCGACGCCGCGCGCGTGTTCGTGGCGCGCGCGCTGGCCGCACTGGCGGAGAAGATGCATGAGTGACGCCGAGCGGCCCGAGCCCACGGATCCGCGCCTGCTCGAGCTGGCGATGCGCGTGGCCGACGACGCACCCGTCGACTGGGAGGGCGCGCGCGTCACGGCGTCGGACCTGTCCGAGACGCTCGAACACCTGCGCGAGATCGAGCACCTGGCGATCGCGCACCGGCGCGAGCGGTCGGAGCGGAGCGCGGCCCCGGCGGAGCCGGCATTCCAGTGGGGACCGCTCGCGGCGGTCGAGAAGCTCGGCGAGGGCGGCTTCGCCGAGGTCTGGCGCGCGTGGGACGCGTCGCTCGCGCGCGAAGTGGCGCTCAAGCTGCGGCGCGGCGACCCGCGTTCGAGCGGCGCCTCGCGCTGGCTCAAGGAGGCGCAGCGCCTCGCGCGCGTGAAGCACCGCAACGTGCTCCAGGTGCTCGGCGCCGACGTGCACGACGGCCGGCCCGGCTTGTGGACCGAGCTGGTACGCGGACGCACGCTCGAGGAGCGCCTGCAGCTCGAAGGGCCGTGCGGAGCGGCCGAGGCGGCGCTCGTGGGCATGCAGGTCTGCGAGGCGCTCGCGGCCGTCCACGGGGCCGGGCTCGTGCACGGTGACGTGAAGACGCGCAACCTGATGCGCGAGGGCTCACCCGACGCCGACGTGCGGCTCACGCACCCCGGGCGGATCGTGCTCATGGACTTCGGCACGGCTTCCGAGGCGGAGCCCGGGCCGGAGACCCATCCGCTCGGGGCCGCCGGAACGCCGCTCTTCGCCGCGCCGGAGCTGCTGGACGGAGCCCCCGCTTCGGTCGCCGGCGATCTGTACGCGCTCGGCGTCGTGCTCTACCGGCTCGTCACGGGGCGGTTCCCGGTCGAGGCCACGAGCATGGCGGAGCTGCGCGAACGACTCGCGCGCGGCGAGTCGACACCCCTGCGGCAGCTGCGCCCCGACCTGCCGCCCGTGTTCATCCACGTCGTCGAGCGCGCGCGCGAAAGCGAGCCGGGCCGGCGCGTCGCGGGCGCCGCGGCGGTGGAGCGCGCGCTCGCGGGCGCACGCGCGCCCGCCCGCGCGACCAGCGCCGGCGCGCCCTCGCGCGGTCGCCTCGTGCTCGCGGTGCTCGCCGGCGCCGCGCTCGTCGGCCTCGCGTGGGCCGGCGTGAAGTGGGTGCCGGAGTGGACGCGGCCCCGGTTCCGCCTGACGAGCCCCGCGCCCGCGGTGGCCGTACGCCACGTGCAGGCGTTCACCGACTCGGCGCTCGTGAGCCTGTACGGCTGGTCCGTGGCATGCCCGGGCGATCTCGACGGCGACGGCCTCGCCGATCTGCTCGTGGGTGCGCCCGACGAAGCGAAGTCCTCGGGACACGTGCACGTGCTGCGCGGGCGGCCCGACGGCACGTTCGCGGAGTGGTACGTGATCTCGGGTCCCACGCAGGGGCAGTTCGGCGCCCGCGTAGCCGGGCTCGGCGACCTCGACGGTGACGGCCGGCCGGAGTTCGCCGTCTCGGCACCGAACGAGAACACCGGCGGCGCCGGCGCGGGCGCCGTCTACCTCTACCGCGCCGCCGACGGTCCCGGGGCCCGGCCGGCGGGCCGGCTCACGGGCCGGCTGGCACTCGAGGCCTT
>CAZIXL010000393.1:0-3870 GCA_964542885.1 uncultured bacterium | reverse complement strand
CTGCCTGGCGTGCGGCATGGACGACTTCCTGAGCAAGCCGGAGCGCCCCGAGCAGGTCCAGTCGGTGCTCGCGCGCTGGTGCGGCGGCGCGTCCGCCGCCGCGGCCTGAGCCCGCGCGCTCAGAACAGCGTCGTCTGGTCCAGCCGCCCGAGCGCGCGGGCCCGCCGCTCGAACGCCCCGAAGGCCCACCACGCGAACAGCGAGAACGCGGCCGTGACCAGCGCGAGCCCGCCCAGCAGCGCCGCGTCGGAGAGCGGCGCGAGCGTCGTGCTGGCGCCGGCGCCGCACAGGAAGCGGCGCAGCGCCTCGTACCACCAGGTCCACGGCAGCGCGAACGACACGAGGCGCACCGGCGCGGGCAGCAGCTCGACCGGGAAGATGACGCCGCAGAGCAGGTAGAGCGCCAGCGTCGCGCCCTCGAGCACGATCATCGCCGCGCGGGTCAGCACCAGGCACGCGCCCGCCATGACCATGGCGCCGGAGAACGTCGCGACGAGCCCCAGCGCCAGCGCCGCCAGCAGCGGCAGCGGTTGCGCGGCGGCCGGGTCCCAGCGGACGCCGAGCGCGAACCAGCCGAGCAGCAGCACGAGCAGCGTGCTGATCGTCGCGCGCCCGAACTTGATGACCGCGCGCCCGAACAGGAACGTCGTCAGGTCCATGGGCGAGGCCACGACGTACTTGAGCATCTCGTACTCCTCGCGCTCGGCGAACACGACCCAGCCGAGGTCGACGACGACCGTGTTGACGTACGAGTGGAACGCGTTCGCCACGTAGAAGCCGACGAACGCCGCGGTGCGCACGGCCTCGCCGCTCACCGCGCGGTACATCGCGACCAGGATCAGCGCGAGCGCCAGGGGCCGGCCGACCACGTAGATCGCGAACAGCGTCGGGTCGGCCCAGTTCGAGTCCACCTGCCACCCGAGCCAGGTCGCGGTGCGCAGGCGCGCGAGCGACGCCCTCACTGCCATCGCAGCGTCAGCTTTCCGTCGCGCTTCGCGAGCCGCTCGAGCCAACCCATCGACGCTCGCGCCGCGAACAGCAGCACCACCGTGAACCCGGCGAGCGCGAGCAGCTCGAGCGACACCGGCAGCAGGCCGTGCGCCGCGGGACCGAGCAGCACCTGGCGCAGCGCGTCCACGCCGAGGGTGAGCGGCAGCAACCCGGCCGCCAGCGCGCCGAGCGCGCCGAGCGTGCGGATCGGGAAGTAGAGCCCGCTCAGGAAGTAGACGGGCTCGACCAGCGCGTTGCACGTGTGCCACGCCTCGCGTCCGTAGAGCAGGAACAGGCTCGCGAACGTCATGCCGAGCGCGTAGAGCGACGACATGGTGAGCACGAAGACGGCGGCGAAGGTCCACGGCGAGAACGCCTCGACGCGCACGTGGAACACCCACACGCCGATCGCGACGCCCACGAGCGAGCGCAGCACGGTCGCTGCGAACCCGCCCAGTGCCATGCCCGAGAGGATCGCCATCCGCGAGCAGGGCGCGGCGAAGTAGAGCTGCAGCTGTCCCTGCTGCTTCTCCCAGTAGAGCTGCGAGCCCATCCCCCACAGGATGTTGGTCCAGTACGTGGTCAGCACGCCGCCGATCACCGCCAGCGCCTCGTAACTCTTCGGGGCGCCGAGCGCGCGGTAGAGCAGCACGAACGCGCACATGCCGAGGTTCGGCAGCAGCGCGTCCGAGACCACCCAGTCGAGCTGGCGGAACGAGCCCACGAGCCGCACGTACGCCCGCGCCCACGTCGCGCGCAGGTCGAGCACGAGCGCCTCGCGCAGGCGGCTCACGACGGCGCCTCGGCGTCGTCGAGCCCGCGCCCGACGATGCGGATGAACGCGTCCTCGAGCGTGGTCCGGCTTGTCGAGACGCCCTGTACCGACCAGCCCCGTTCCTCGAGCGCGCGCAGCACGTCGCCGAGCAGCGCGCCGTCGGGCAGCCGCAGCTTGAGCCCGAGCGTGCCGCGCTCCGGGTGCGGCGCGCCCCAGGCCACGGCGACCCCCGCCACCTCGGCGACCGGGCCCGCCGCGTCGGTGCGCGCGCGCACCTCCAGCTCGACGTGCTGCCCGCCCTCGACCGAGCGGCGCAGCGCGGCCGGCGTGTCGCAGGCCAGCACGCGCCCGCGGTCGATGATCGCGAGCCGGTCGCACATCTGGTCGGCCTCGGCCAGGTAGTGCGTGGTGAGCAGCACCGTGCGTTCCGCGCGCTCGCGCACCCACTGCATCACGAACTCGCGCAGGATCCGCGCGGCCGTCACGTCCATGCCCAGCGTGGGCTCGTCCAGGAACAGCACGTCCGGCTCCGACACGAACCCGCGCGCGAAGTTCATGCGCTGGCGCTGGCCGGTCGACAGCCGGTTGATGCGCGTGTCGCCCTGCGGCACCAGCTGCACGACCTCGATCAGCCGTTCCACGCGCTCGCGGGCCACCCGCCCCGGGACGCCGTAGAACTGCGAGAACATCCACAGGCACTCGCGCACCGTGAGCACGCCGTAACCCGAGTTCTCGCCGCCCGAGACCAGCCCGATGCGCCGGCGCACCTCGTGCGCCTCGCGCACGACGTCGAAGCCCGCGACGCGCGCGTCGCCCGACGTGGGAAAGAGCAGCGTGTTGAAGATCTTGATCGCGGTGGTCTTGCCCGCCCCGTTCGGCCCGAGCAGGCCGAACACCTCGCCCTGCGCGATGCGCAGGTCCACGCCGTCGAGCGCGACCACCTCGGGGGCGCCGCGGCCGGCCTTGAAGACGCGGCGCAGGCCGCTCGCCTCGACGGCCGGCGGCTTCGGGTGCGGGAGCTGGCTCATGGGGCGCGGACGGTAACAGGACGCACGGCCCGCCCAAAGCGAGCGCGGGCGGCGGCCCTGCGGCCACCGCCCGCGCGACGACGTCGACGCCCCTACTTCGCGGGCTTGCCCGGCGCGTTCGCGGCGACCGGCGCGTCCCACGCACCCGGCGGCGGGAGCGTGAGCACCGGACCCGCGTACTGGCCGTCGGGGGGGAGCGCATCCGGCACCGCGTGCTTCACGGGCTTGAGGCTGCGCAGGTAGGCGACCAGCGCGTGCAGGTCGGCTTCGCTCATCTGCGACGTGTTCGGCCACGGCATCGGCGGGAGCAGCACCTTGCCGTCGGGCTTGACCCCGGTGCGCAGCGCGTTCGCGACCTGCTCGTCGGTCCACCCGCCGAGCCCGGTCTCGCGATCGGGCGTGAGGTTGCGCGCGAACGAGATGCCCCACGGCCCGCGCCAGCCCAGCTCGCTGCCCGACAGTTCGCGCGCGAAGTCCGGGCTGCCGTACATCGTGCCCGGCGTGTGGCAGTCGTTGCAGCCCATCGTGACCGCCAGGTAGCGGCCGCGCTCGACGACCGACTTCGCCGCCGCCGGCGCGGCGTTCGTGCCCCCGTGCGGACCTGCTCCCACCGACAGGCCGGCCGCCGCCGTTCCCACGAGCAGGAACGCGGCGCCCAACCACCGACCCTGGATCGCCATCTGCTGCCTCCGTGTGTGAGGGGCGCCTCCGCCGCCGTTGCGCGGGGGTCCGGCGCCGCCGTAACGTGCCGCGATGCTCTTCGTGCTCCTGCTCGCGACCGCGATGGCGCACTCTACGCCAGCCGACACCTCGCGGGTTGCAGTTCTTCCGCTCGAGCAGACGCTCGAACTTGACCTGGACCCGCTCGCGACGAGCTGGTCCGGCAGCCTCGTGACGAAGCTGGCGTTTCAGGGGACCACTCGCGAACTGCGGCTGCGCCTCGGCCGCTCGGTCGTGAGCCGGATCCAGCTCGCCGACGCCCGCGGGTCCGTGCCGTGCGCGTGGGGCCTGACGCCGGAGGGCGAGCTGCGCCTCGCGGCGGCCACTCCGGTGCAGCCCGGGCCGGGATGGCGGAAC
>CAZIXL010000392.1:0-3877 GCA_964542885.1 uncultured bacterium | reverse complement strand
CGCGACGCGAGCGCCCGCCGCGTCGCGACCGTCCCAGCGCGCCTCGTGCCGGCCGGCCGGCCACTCCCCGGCGGCGAGCGTGCGCACGCGGCGGCCGCCGGCGTCGAGCAGGCGCAGGCGCGCAGCGCCCGCGCGGGGCAACTCGAACGACAGCGTCGTGCCGACGGACGCCGGGTTCGGCGCCGGCGCGTGCAGGACGAGCCCGTTCGCGGCCGGGGTGACGGCGGTGGCGGACGGGCGCTGCTGCACGATGCGCAGGATCACGAACTCGGCGGGCTGCAGCGGGGCGAAGCCGACGAGCATCACCGTGCGGCCCTCGTCGATGTCGGCCTGGGTCATCGTGGTCGCGTCGCAGCGGACGAAGAACGCCTCGGTCGTCGTGATGCCCTGGAACCAGCCCTCGCGCCATCGCGCGACGAGGAAGTCGGTGACGTCCGATCGCAGTTGCGACCAGAGCGTCTCGTCGTTCGGCTCCTGCAGGCACCACGCCGTTCCGCGCCCGATCGACTTCTCGAGCGCGAACGCGCTCCGGCGCACGGCGACGTACCGCCAGTCCGGATTCGTCGCGAGCGTCCGCGCGCCGAAGACCAGCACGCCCTGTCCCGGGAACGAGCGGATCGCGTCGATGCCGAGCGGGTTGAGGGTGTTCTGCAGCGCGCTGCTCACCACGTAGCTCACGTCGGTCGCGGTGAGCACCGCGCCGGCGGTCGTGCCGGCCGGCGCGACCGGCGGCGAGGTGCGGGCGAGGATCCCGGACACGAAGCCGCTCGGCGGCAGCGTGAGCGAGCTGCCCGCGGGCGAGGCCACGACCCACGGGAAGTAGAGCGCCGCGTAGCCGTCCGCCGAGGCCAGGCCGGAGCGCTGGGTCGTCACCGCGTCCGGGTCCGTCGCCGAGACGGGGTCGAGCACCGCGAGGCGGTACCGCATCGCCTCGGCCTGCGAAACGAGCGCGGCCTGCACGGCCGCGGACGTCGCGCCGGGGATGGCCACCGCGCCGAGGGAGTCCACGTCGAGGAGCGCCTGCAGCCCCGTGCGTGCGCCGGGCCCGCCGTCCACGCCGATCAACTCGGCGTCGTCCGCGCCGGCCGTGCGCACGACCCACAGCGTCTGCCCGCCGTTGGCGAAGAAGGCGGCGGCCGAAGGCGCGAGGTACGGGTTCGCGAGGCCCGCGGTGGACGCGCCGAACGTGGCCACGAACTGCGCGTAGCCGTGCACCTCGACGGGCTGGTCGAGCGGCCCCTGCTGCGCCTGTCCCACGAACCCCGCGGGCCCCAGGTCGAGCAGGGGAATGGGTCCCGCGCCCGCCGGGCGCGCGGCGAGCAGCAGCGCGGCGGCCAGGCCGGCAACCCACGGATGACGAACCCCCCAACCGGGTCGCTTCACGGCGTCCTTCCCCCTCGCGGGCTGCGGTCTCGGTCAATCCCGGACGCGCAAGAGGATACCGGCAGGGAGCCGGGCACGGGGGCTCGAAGTAGGGCGGCGCCTCCCGAAGCGTTCCCGGGAGACCCAACGCGTAGACGGTCCGGCCCCCCGACCGGCTCGGGTTCGGCGCTGGGCCCCGGGAACATCGAGGGGCGTGCTCCCTCGATTTCGTGTCCACCCGTCGAGCGCGGCCCGGGCGCTGTCCCGCAGCGAAAGGGGACGGTCGGGCGCTCCGGCGGATGGACGACGTCGAAGCTCGTTCGAACATGAGTCCCGCCGGGCCGGGATTCGTTACACCCGAAAATCGCGGGCGCTCTCCGACTCGTCTCCGGGCCGTGTTCCCGGTGGCGGTTCACGAAGCGTCCGGGCTAGTTTCCGCCGGACCTTCACCCCGGCGGGAGAGACGCGTGGCCGAAGCGCAGGACCTGAACGAAGGCGACCTTCTACCCCGGCTTCGCGCGGGGGACGAGGCGGCGTTCGCCGTGCTCGTGGACCGGCTGCACGGCCGGCTCCTGGCGCTCGCCCGCACGTTCACGTCGTCTCCCGCGCTGGCGGAAGACGTCGTGCAGGAAACGTGGATCGGCGTGATCCGCGGCCTGCCCGCGTTCGAGGGCCGCTCGGCGCTGCGCACCTGGATCTACAGCATCCTCGTGCGGCGGGCGCGCACCCTGGCCACCCGCGAGGCGCGGCGCCCCGAGGTGCCTTTCGAGCAGGCCGGCGGCGCGGAGGCCGCGGAGGCGGAGTGGTCGCCCGGCAAGGGCAGCCAGGGCCTGTGGACGGGCGGAAGGCCGGTGCCGTGGGAGCTCGACGATCCGGCCGCCATCGTGCAGGCCCGCGAGACGGCCGCGGTCGTGCGCTCGGCGCTCGAAACGCTACCGGAGTCGCAGAAGCAGGCCGTGCTCCTGCGCGACGTGGAGGACCTTCCTTCAGAGGACGTCTGTAACATTCTGGGCGTGAGCGAGACCAACCTGCGGGTGCTCCTCCATCGCGGACGCTCGCGCATTCGTCGCGCGCTCGATCGGCATCTCCGGGGGGAGTCTTCCGGCCGCCCAGCCGCGGGCGCGCCGGACGCGCGCCGCAGCGGCGGGCGAGCGAAGTCCTCCCCCGGGGACGAGAACCGCGAGAGCGGGGAGAACTGAGTCCCGATGGAATGCCCTGAAGCGATCGACGTGATGGACGAAGCGCTCGCAGGCCGGCTCGCTGCCGACCTCGTGCCGGGCTTCGCCGAGCACATGGCCGAGTGCGTGCCCTGTGCCACGTACTTCGCCCAGCTCCACGTCACGCGCGCCGCGCTCCACGCGCTGCAGCACGAGACGGCGGCCTGCCCGCAGCGCGAGAAGCTGCTCGAGGCGTTCCGGCGCAGCGGCGGGAAACCCGGGCCCTAGCCGGTCACGCAGCGCCGCGGCCGGTGTCGGTGGGCGCGACACTTTTCCCGGAGCGCGAGCGCGGCGCGCGCGGGCGCGCGGGCACCCACGACGGCGTCGCAACGCGATGCGTGCACCGTGCGCCCCGGCGCGGGGCTTGCAAGGGCGGCGCTTCGCCTTCCCCCAACCGATCCGGCGCCCGCGGCGCGGGCGCGAGCCGCTCCGGTCATTCGTCCAGGAGGGTCGAATGTCGTCCTCGGTTGGGTACACGAGCCTGCGCGCGCAGCTGCGCGTCCGGCTCAACCGTCGCGAAACGCTCCTCGGGTGGTTCCGCATCCTGCGCTACCTGCTGGTGCAGGGCCCCTGGCGCCCGTGGCTCGCCCGCTGGTACGCGGCGCGGAACGCGAACCCGCCGCTTCCCGCGCACGCCTCGACGCTGTTCGACACGCTCGACCCCGGGCCGGAGGCGCGTGCGCTCGCGACCGACGGCTTCACCTCTCGCTTTCCGGTGCCCCCGGCCCTCGTGACGGACATCGCCGAATGGACGCGGGCCGTGGGCGCGCAGCGCATCGACGACCCGCACGTGGACTGCGCCGCCGTCGAGCGCATCGCGCACGACCCGCGTACGATCGCCGTCGCGCGGCGTTTCCTCGGCGCCGAGCCGATCCTGTTCACGAGCAAGATCTACTGGACGCGCCCGCGGCCGGGCGCCGAGGGCGCCGCCGAGAACGGCGCATTCCACTACGATCTCGCCGACCTCAAGGCGGTCACGCTGTTCGTCTACCTGAGCGACGTCGACGAGGAAAGCGGCCCGCACGTGGTCGTGCGCGGCACCATGCGGCGCGTGACGCCGCTCGAGATCCTGCGTCGCACCGTGAGCGACGCGTTCGTCGAGCGCCGCTTCCCGGGCCGCTGCGTGACGATCACGGGCCCCCGCGGCACGGCATGGTTCGAGGACATCACCGCGTACCACAAGCAGGCGAAGGGCACGAAGGTGCGGCTCATGCTGAGCCTCATCTACTCGCTGCATCGCCGCCCGCTCGAGAACCTCGAGATGCGGCCGGCCTCCGGGAACGACAGCCGGCCGGCCG
>CAZIXL010000391.1:0-3884 GCA_964542885.1 uncultured bacterium | reverse complement strand
GGCGATCGCCGTGGCGTGCTCGGGATCGAGTTCGACACGCCGCGCGGCCCCGTGCGCCTGGTGCTGGACCTTCCGGCCGGCTCGGGCCGGATCGGCTTCGCGAGCGGCGTGCGCTTCTACTTCGTGCTCACCGCCGCCGCCCAGCGCGACTGGTGGCGATTCCTCGACGCGTTCGCGGGCGCGCGGCGCAGCCGCCCGGAGGACTTCCTCGCGGCGATGCTGGAGGCGCAGGGGCCCGCCGCGCCGGAGCACGGGCCGCCCGGGGCCGAGCCGCCGGCCGAACGCGCCAACCCGCCCGAGGTCGACAGCCTCCTCTGCTCGGCCGACGAGGCGAAGCGAACCGAGGCGCGCCTGCGCGCCGAGTGCCCGGATCCGCCGATCGCCGCCGAGGACTTCCCGGACCCCTGGGAGGACCTGCCGGACCTCGTCACCCGCGTCGATCCCGTGTACCCCGACGAGGCCCGCCGCGCGGGGCTCGAGGGCACCGTCGTCGTCCAGGCGCTGCTGGGCTGTGACGGCCACGTGTGGTGCACGCGGCTCGCGAAGAGCATCCCCGGCCTCGACGCCGCCGCCCTGCGAGCGGTGCGGCAGTGGGTCTTCGCGCCGGCGACCCTGCACGGCGGACCCCTGACCGTGTGGGTCGCGGTCCCGGTCCGGTTCTCGCTGCCCTGAGCGCCGCCCGGAGCCGCCCCGCCGTGGGCGCTCGAGCGTCCGCGGATCGGAGACCGGACCCGGGGCCTTCGTCCCGCGCGTGACGCCCCGCGCCGCAGCGGCTAGATTCCCCGCCGATCCCGACGCTCCCCACCCGGAGTCCGACCCCCGGCATGACGCCCAGCTCCCCGGCGAACACCCCGACCGCATTCGGCCGGCTGCGCACGTACCTCATCACCGGCCTGCTCGTGATCGCGCCCACCGCGGTCACGATCTTCGTGCTCTACCGGCTGCTCAACTGGGTGGACAACCTGCTCGGGCGCTACCTGCGCTTCGCGTTCTACGACTACCACCGCATCCCGGGGCTGGGACTGGTCGCGACGCTGCTGCTGCTGGTGATCGTGGGCTTCATCGCCTCGCTCATCGGGCAGGGACCGCTCTCGCGGCTGTGGGACCAGATGCTGAACCGCATCCCGGGCGTCGGCCTGGTGTACGGCTCCACCAAGTCGCTCGGCGAGGCGTTCCTCACGCAGCGCGAAGGCCAGGCGTTCCGCAAGGTCGTGCTCATGCAGTGGCCCATGCCGAACGTGTGGCGCGTGGGCTTCGTGACCGGCCACGTGGATCCGCGCCTCAAGGAGCGTCTGGGCGAGGACGTGGCGTGCGTGTTCGTGCCGCACACGCCGAACCCGGCGTCGGGCTTCGTGCACTACGTGCCCAAGAAGGACCTGATCTACCTCGACTGGGCCGTCGAGGACGGCCTCAAGGTCGTGGTCTCGGGCGGCGTCGTGCAGCCCGGCTCGACGGTGGTGCTGCCCGGCTCGACCAGCGCGACCGCGATCCCGCCCGCCCCGAAGAGCTGACCGCCGCGGCCGCGCCGCGGCCGCGAGCGCCCGAACCTGCGGAGGTGTCCATGGCCAGCAGCCGCGCCACGAGCGTCGCGCAGTACCTCGCCGAGCTGCCGCCCGAGCGACGCCAGGTCGTCGCCGCCGTGCGCGACGTGGTGAACCGCCACCTGCCGATGGGCTACGAGGAGGGCATGGCGTACGGGATGATCGGCTGGAGCATCCCGCTCGCGCGCTACCCGGGCACGTACAACGGCCAGCCGCTCATGTACCTCGCGCTCGCCGCGCAGAAGGGCGCCTACTCGTTCTACACGATGTGCGCGTACGCCGATCCCGCGACGGCGAAGTGGGTCCGCGACGAGTACGCGAAGGCCGGGCTGCGGCTCGACATGGGCAAGTCGTGCATCCGCTTCAAGGACCTGGGCGGCCTGCCCATGCCGGTGGTGAAGCGGCTGGCCGCGCTGCTGTCGGTCGACGACTACCTCGCGTACTACGAGCGCTCGCAGGCCGCCTCGAAGCGCGGCCGCCACGGGGCCGGGGCGAAGGCGGCGAAGCCCGCGCAGGCGAAGCACGCGGCGAAGCCGGCCGGGAAGCTGGCCGCGAAGGCGGCGCCCAGGCGGGCCGCGAAGCAGGCGGCGAAGAAGAAGTAGCGCCCGCCGCGCCGCGGCCCGGCTGCGCTACACTCGCGCGCGGCATGGCCATCGTCACCACCGAGGGCGTCGTCCTCAAGATCCACGCGCTCGGCGACACGAGCCGCATCGTGACCGCGTACACGCGCGACCACGGGCTGCGGAAGTTCGTCGCCAAGGGCGCGCGCAAGCTGCCCAGCCGGTTCGGCTTCGCGCTCGAGCCGCTCTCGCGCTCGCGCTTCACCTGGTACGAGAAGCCCGACCGCGACCTGCACCTGCTGTCGAAGGCCGAGGTGCTGGACCCCTTCGGCGGGCGGCTCGCCGACCTCGCGCGGCTCTCGCACGCGCAGGCCGCGCTCGAGCTGGTCGACCGGCTCGTGTGGGGCGAGGAGCCGCACGGCGAGCTCTACGACCTGCTGCTCGCGACGCTCGACGGCTGCGTGGTCGCGCCCGTCGCATCGCTTCCGGCCGTGACGCTGGCGTTCCAGCTGCAGCTCGCGAGCGAGCTGGGCTACCGGCCGCGGCTCGACACCTGCGCCGTCGACGGCCGGCCCGTCTCGCAGCGGCGGCTGTTCTCGCCCGGCCGCGGCGGGCTCGTGTGCGAGGGCTGCGCGGGCCGCGAGGGCGGCGTCGTCGCGCTCTCCGCCGAGGCGCTGGCCAGCTTCGCGCTGCTGCTCGGCCGGCCCGTGAACGAGGCGGGCGAGTACCTCGAGGTGCCACGCAGCGGCGAACTGCTGCGCGTGGTCGAGGACTTCCTGCGCGCGCACTTCCACCGCTTCCAGGGCCTGCGCTCGCTCGAGGTCCTGCGCGCCCTGCACGAGCCGGGCGCCGCGTCGCCGTACGCCGCGCCCGCACCGCCCGCCCCGCATCCGGAGGAACGAACGTGACCCCGAAGCCCCTCGAGCTCGATCCGCGCACCGCCGCCCTCGTCCTGATCGACCTGCAGCGCGGCATCGTCGCCAACGCGACCGCGCCGCACGCGGCCGCCGACGTGGTCGCGCGCGGCGCTTCGCTCGCGAACGCCTTCCGCGCCGCCGGGGCGCTCGTCGTGCTGGTCCGCGTCGTGTTCGACGCGAAGCTGCGCGACCGGCTCGCGTCGCCGGCCGACCAGGCGCCGGCGACCACGCCGCCGCCGCCCGAGTGGTACGAGTTCGTGCCCCAGATCGTGCCGGGGCCCGACGACGTGCTGGTGAACAAGCGCCAGTGGGGGGCGTTCTACGGCACGGACCTCGACCTGCAGCTGCGGCGGCGCGGCGTGCGGACGATCGTGATCGGCGGCATCGCGACCAACTTCGGCGTCGAATCGACCGCGCGCGACGCGTGGGAGCGCGCCTACCACCTGGTGTTCGTCGAGGACGCGATGGCGGCCTACGACGGCGACATGCACCGCTTCCCGGTCGAGCGCATCTTCCCGCGGCTGGGCCGCGTGCGCGCCACGGCCGACGTGCTCGCCGCGCTCGGCGCGCCCGCCTGAGCGGCCCGCGCGCGCGTTCGCGCCCGGCGTGACAGTCGCCGCCGGGCCGCGATACCATGCCGCGCTCGCATCCCGTCCGGCCGCGCCCCGCGCGGCTCCACCCACCCTTCCCGGCACGGTCATGTCCTCCGATCCCCGCCAGTCCCTGCAGGCGATGATCCTCGCGCTCGAGCAGTTCTGGGCCGATCGCGGGTGCGTCGTCCAGCAGCCCTATCCCAGCGAAGTGGGCGCGGGCACGTTCAATCCCGCGACCTTCCTGCGCTCGCTCGGCCCCGAGCCGTGGCGCGT
>CAZIXL010000390.1:0-3891 GCA_964542885.1 uncultured bacterium | reverse complement strand
CCCTGGCGCCGACGCCCGAACCCGAACCCGAACTGGCCCAAGCGTTCGAGCCCGAACCCGAGCCGGCGCCCGATGAAGAGGAACCGGAGGACGGAGAAGGGGTCGGGCCCGAAGCGGATGCCGAGTTCGAAGCCGACCGCGCCCGCGCGACCGTCGACTTCCTGCTCAACTCGCCGGTCTTCGGCGCGGTCGGCAGGCCGGTCCAGCGCCGCACCGACACGACCGAGTTCCTCGATCCCGATGCCGTCGCGCTCGCGACCTATGCCGTGGACCTGGGGCGGCTCGGCGTGCCCGAGGCCATGCGCGTCTCGCTGGCCGCGCGCCTGATCGACGTGGCGCGGCACATCGAGAACGGCGAGCTCGACTGGGCGCTCCTGCGCGCCTCGGTGACCGACGCCATGCAGTACCCGCAGCTCGCGCGCCGGCTGCTGCCGGTGCTGCTGCCCTGGCTCGAGCGCGCGGCCTGAGCCGCGTCCGCGCGCGCCCCGCCGGACCCCCGGTCCCGGCCTCCCCAGCGCCCTGCCTGACAACGACTTGAAGCCCGCGCCCCGACCGGCGGCCCCGCATCGCTGTGCTACCTTCGCGCATCGAGACGGCCGGAGGTGATGGTCTTGAACGTCGATCGCTACACGCAGAAATCGAAGGAAGCCCTGGACCGCGCGCAGAAGGTGGCGCGCGAGCACGGGCACCAGGAACTCAAGCCCGAGCACCTGCTCGCCGGCCTGCTGGCCGAGGAGGGCGGGACCGTCCGGGCCGTGCTCCAGAAGCTGGGCGTCCAGCCGGGCTCGCTCGCGGCGTTCGCCGACGAGGCCATGAAGGCCCTGCCGCGCGTGCAGGGCGGCAACCTGTGGCTCGGCGACGCGCTGCGCTCGGTGCTCGAGCGCGCGGAGACGGAAGCCGGGCGGCTCAAGGACGAGTTCGTGAGCGTCGAGCACCTGCTCTTCGCGCTCGCGGACGCCTCGCATCCGGGTGGCGCGCAGCGCGCGCTCGCGCGCGCCGGCGTGAGCCAGGAAGCGCTGCTCAAGGCGCTCACCGACGTGCGCGGGGGCCAGCGCGTGACCGACGAGAACCCGGAAGACAAGTACCAGGCGCTCACCAAGTACGGCCGCGACCTCACGGCCGCGGCGCGCGCGGGCAAGCTCGATCCGGTGATCGGGCGCGACGACGAGATCCGCCGCGTCGTGCAGGTGCTGGCGCGGCGCACGAAGAACAACCCGGTGCTGATCGGCGATCCCGGCGTGGGCAAGACCGCGATCGTCGAGGGGCTGGCGCAGCGCATCGTGCGCGGCGACGTGCCCGACTCGCTGCGCGACAAGCGCGTGATCGCGCTCGACCTGGGCGCGCTCGTCGCGGGCAGCAAGTTCCGCGGCGAGTTCGAGGACCGGCTCAAGGCGGTGCTCAAGGAGGTCACCGCCGACGAGGCGCGGATCATCCTGTTCATCGACGAACTGCACACGCTCGTGGGCGCCGGTGGCGCCGAGGGCGCGGTCGACGCGGCCAACCTGCTCAAGCCCGCGCTCGCGCGCGGCGAGCTGCACTGCGTGGGCGCGACGACGCTCGACGAGTACCGCAAGCACATCGAGAAGGACGCGGCGCTCGAGCGGCGCTTCCAGCCCGTCCTGGTCGGCGAGCCCTCGGTCGAGGACGCGATCGCGATCCTGCGCGGCCTGAAGGAACGCTACGAGGTCCACCACGGCATCCGCATCACCGACGGCGCGCTGGTGGCGGCCGCGATGCTGTCGAACCGCTACATCACGGGCCGCCAGCTTCCCGACAAGGCGATCGACCTCATCGACGAGGCGGGCTCGCGGCTCAAGATGGAGATCGACTCCATGCCGGTCGAGCTCGACGAGATCGCGCGGCGCGTGCGCCAGCTCGAGATCGAGCGCATCGGCCTCGCCAAGGAGACCGACGCGCCGGCGCGCGAGCGGCTGCGCCGGCTCGACGACGAGCTGGGCAAGCTGAAGCAGGAGATGTCGGGGCTCGAGGAGCACTGGAAGCGCGAGAAGTCCTGCGTGACGCGCATCCGCGAGCTCAAGGCCGAGCGCGAGCGGCTCAAGCTCGAAGAGGCGCGCGCCGAGCGTGCGGGCGACCTCGAGAAGATCGCGCGCATCCGCAACAACGACCTGCTGCTGATCCAGCGCCAGCTCGACCAGGAGACGGCGCGCCTCGCGGTGGTGCAGCAGTCGCACCGCATGCTGAAGGAGGAGGTCGACGAGGAGGACGTCGCCGAGGTCGTGGCCAAGTGGACGGGCATCCCCGTCTCGCGCCTGCTCGAGGGCGAGATGCAGAAGCTGGTGCGCATGGAGGACCGGCTGCACGAGCGCGTCGTGGGCCAGGACGAGGCCGTGCGCGTCGTGTCCGAGGCCGTGCGCCGCGCGCGCGCCGGGCTGCACGACCCGAACCGGCCGACGGGCTCGTTCCTGTTCCTCGGGCCCACGGGCGTGGGCAAGACCGAGCTGGCCCGCGCGCTCGCGGAGTTCCTGTTCGACGACGAGCGGGCGATGGTGCGGCTGGACATGAGCGAGTACCAGGAGAAGCACACGGTCGCGCGCATGATCGGCGCGCCCCCGGGCTACGTGGGCTACGAGGAGGGCGGCGCGCTCACCGAGGCGGTGCGGCGGCGGCCCTACGCGGTGCTGCTGCTCGACGAGGTCGAGAAGGCGCACCCCGAGGTCCTGAACGTGCTGCTCCAGCTGCTCGACGACGGCCGGCTGACCGACGGCCAGGGCCGCACCGTGGACTTCCGCAACACGCTCGTGATCATGACCAGCAACCTGGGCTCGGACGCGATCCTCGAGCTGGGCGAGCGCGATCGCGAGCAGATGGAGCGCGTCGTGCAGGGCGCCCTGCGCGGCCACTTCCGTCCCGAGTTCCTGAACCGGCTCGACGAGATCGTGATCTTCCACGCGCTCTCGCGCGCGGACCTGCGCACGGTCGTGGACCTGCAGGTCGCGCACCTCGCGGCGATGCTGGCCGACCGGCGCATCGGGCTCGAGCTGACCGACGCGGCCCGCGACGCGCTGGCCGAGGAGGGGTACGACCCGCACTTCGGGGCGCGGCCGCTCAAGCGCACCCTGCAGCGGCGCGTGCAGAACCCGCTCGCGATGAAACTGCTGGAGGGCGCGTTCAAGGCGGGCGATACGGTGCGTGTGGACCGCGACGGCGGGGACTTCTCGTTCCGCGCCGTGCGGCCCGAGGAGGTGCACGCGTGACCCGTCCCAAGGGGCTGGACCCGTCGAGCAAGCTGGGCCGTGCCGTCTTCCAGCTCGTCGACGCGACGATCAAGATGAAGCCCGAGGTGCGCGCGCGGGCGCTGCGGATCAAGAACATGATCGACGTCGATCCCGACGATCCGATGACGCGCTTCAAGGTGAACCCCGAGCTCGACATCCTGATGCGCGATCCCAAGCTGAACGCCCAGGTGCGCGCCGTGCAGCGAGCCATGCCCAAGTGAGACGAGCGGCCCGCGCCAGCGCGGGCCCGGCCGCAGCCACCCCCACGACGAGGACCATGAAGCTCACCACCTGGAACACGCGCGAAGGCGCGCCCGCGGGGTTCGAAGCCGCCTGGGCCGAACGCCTCCCGAAGTGCCGGCTGTCGAACTTCTGCATGGACGTCGCCCTGCTTCGCTGGGAGGCCGCGCGCGGCAACCACGCGCTGCTCGCGCTCGCCGAGGAGGGCGGCCGCAGGGCCGCGCTCGTGCTGCGCGACACGCCGGCGGGTTGGGAGTCCGGCTGGCCGTGGCGCTGGCAGGTGGGGCTCGAGGGTCCCGACGACGCGCCGCTCGTGCCGTCGGACGAGGACGCCCGCTGGCTCTACGCGTGCGCGAACCGGCTCTCCGGCGGGCGCCGGTTGCGCCTGCACCTGCCGCTCCCGCCCGGGAGCGCG
>CAZIXL010000389.1:0-3892 GCA_964542885.1 uncultured bacterium | reverse complement strand
TGCGAGGTCGGATCGGGCAGGCGGTTGTGCTCGAGCACGTGACCCGGGCGCGCCTCCTCCTCGGCGCTCTCCTCGAGCACGTGGCCGGGGATCCCGACCACGGTCGAGTGGGGCGGCGTCGACTTGATGACCACCGAGCCCGACCCCACGCGCGTGTGCGCGCCGAGCCGGATGTCGCCGAGCACCTTCGCGCCGGCGCCCACCACGACACCCGCCTCGAGCGTCGGGTGGCGCTTGCCGTGCGCGAGCGAAGTGCCGCCGAGCGTCACGCCCTGGTAGATCAGGCAGTCGTCCCCCACCTCGGCGGTCTCGCCGATCACGACGCCCATGCCGTGGTCGATGAACACGCGCCGGCCGAGCGTGGCGCCGGGGTGGATCTCGATCCCGGTGAAGAAGCGCGTCAGGTGCGAGAGCAGCCGCGGCAGCAGCGGCCACCTCCAGCGCCACAGGGCGTGCGCCACGCGGTGCGCGCACAGCGCGTGCAGCCCGGGGTAGCAGAGCAGCACTTCGAACCAGCCCCGGGCCGCGGGGTCGTGGCGCTGGATGGTGCGGATGTCCTCGAGCAGTCGGATCATGTCGCGTGGCGGCCGCTCAGCGCGCGGCCGCAGGCTCCTCCTGTTCCGGGAAGTCGAAGAGCGGCGTGGACAGGTAGCGCTCGCCGTGGCTCGCGAGCACGGCCACGATGAGCTTGTCCTTGTTCTCCGGCCGCGTGGCCAGGTCGATGGCCGCCCAGGTCACCGCGCCGGACGAGATGCCGACCATGATGCCCTCTTCGCGCGCGAGCCGGCGCGCGGTCTCGAACGCCTCGTCGTTGGTGACGCGCACGATCTCGTCGAGCAGGTCCGTGCGCAGGATCTTCGGGACGAAGCCCGCGCCGATGCCCTGGATCTTGTGCGGGCCCGGCGCGCCGCCCGACAGCACCGGTGAGTCGGCGGGCTCGACGGCGATCGCCTTGAGCGACGGCTTGCGCGCCTTGAGCGCCTCGGCGACGCCGGTGATCGTCCCGCCCGTACCGACGCCGGCCACGACGATGTCGACCGCGCCGTCGGTGTCGTCCCAGATCTCGACCGCGGTCGTCTCGCGGTGGACCTTCGGGTTCGCGGGGTTCTCGAACTGGCCGATGATCATCGAGCCGGGCGTCTCGCGCTGCAGCTCCTCGGCGCGCGCGATCGCGCCCTTCATGCCCTTCGCGCCCTCGGTGAGCACGACCTTCGCGCCGAGCGCCGCGAGGATCTTGCGGCGCTCGACCGACATGGTCTCGGGCATCGTCAGCACGAGCGGGATGCCGCGCGCCGCGCAGATGAACGCCAGCCCGATGCCGGTGTTGCCAGAGGTCGGCTCGATGATGGTCGTCTTCCCGGGCACGACGGTGCCGCGCGCGATCGCGTCCTCGATCATCGAGAGCGCGATGCGGTCCTTGACCGACGACATGGGGTTGAACGACTCGAGCTTGAGCACGACCTGGGCCTTGAGGCCCTGCTGCATGCGCTGCATGCGCACGAGCGGCGTGCGCCCCACCGTGTCGGCGATGCTGGCGAAGATGCGGGACATGTCGGGTCCTTTCGGTGCGGCGCGGGCGGGGAAACGAAAACAGCCGCCCGTACCTGGTGTACGAGACGGCTGCCGGTGAGCCTGGATTCGGGCTGCGAGATCTACGTCACGCGAGCCGGACCCACGGACCCGAGGCGACCGCCTCGTCCGCGACAACAACAGCAACAGGTCCGATGGAGCGTGTGGTTCCGCATGTGGCGGGGATCCTGGCGTGCCTCCGGGATCCGGCCGCGGGGGCTGGTGCCCCTCTTCGCGCGGTCCGGACGCCCTCGGGTCGTTCGTGCCGTCGCCCACGCCTTTTCGCGCGGCGCCGACACGGGTTCTAAGATGTCGGCTCCCCGCCGGCGATTCGGCGGGTTTGGAGAAACCTGTCATGCGCCGCGCCCGCCTCGCCCTGCTCCTGCTGGCCATCGCCCTCCTGCCCTCCTGCGGCGGGGATGGTCCCACGCAACCCATCGACGGACTCGTCCCGCCCTTCGCGATCGCCCCGCTCGGCAAGTCCGTCCAGTTCGCGGACGGGCGCCCCGGACCCGCTCCCCAGTGGTCGGTCGCGGGCGGCCCGGGCCGCGGCACCGTCTCGAGCACGGGCCTCTACCACGCACCGTACTTCGCGCCGCCGGAGTCGACGGTGCAGGTCTGCTCCGTCGTCGGTGCCGACACCGCGACCGCCGTGGTCCGGGTGCTGGACCTGCCGCCCGACACGGTCGACTGCTGCGGACTGCGGCCACCCCTGCCGCCCGGCGAATACCTCCATGTGGACGAACTCCCCGAGGCCCTCGTGCGCGTGGCGCCGGTCTACCCCGACGCGGCGCGCGAGGCCGGCGTGGAGGGCACCGTGCTGGTCCAGGCCCGGATCTGCATCGACGGGCAGGTGATGCAGGTGGTGGTGCAGCAGTCGATCCCGATGCTGGACCAGGCGGCGATCGACGCGACCCGCCAGTGGGTGTTCAAGCCCGCGCGCGCGCAGGGCGAGCCCGTCTCGGTGTGGGTCGCCATCCCGGTCCGGTTCTCGCTGCACTGAGGCGGAGACGCCCGCTACCCGATCCGCCCTTCGCCCGCGTACACGTTCATGCGGCCCTCGCGCAGGAAGCCGGCGAGCGTCATGCCCGCGGCGCGGGCGAGCTCGATCGCGAGCGTGCTCGGGGCGCCGACGGCGACGAGCACGGGGATGCGGGCGCGGGCGGACTTCAGGACCAGCTCGGCACCGGCGCGGCCGCTCAGCCAGAGCAGGCCTTCGCCCGTGCCGTGGTGGCCCTCCTGCAGCATCCACCCGCACACCTTGTCGACCGCGTTGTGGCGGCCCACGTCCTCGCGCAGCACGCGCGGCTCGAGCGCGGCGTCGCACCAGACGGCGGCGTGCAGGCCGCCCGTCTCGGCGAAGCCCACCTGTGCGGCGCGCAGGCGGTCGGGCAGCGCCAGCACCGCCTCGGCGCCGAAGTGCGCGGTGTCCGGCGCGGGCACGAGCCCGCGGCGCAGCGACTCGAGGTGCGCGCGGCCGCAGATGCCGCAGGCGGACGTCGCGGCGAAGTTGCGCTCGAGCCGCGTCCAGTCGAACACGGCGCCGGGCGCGAGGCGCACGTCGAGCGTGTCGGGTTCGTCGTCGCGCGCCGCGGCGGTGGCCGTGAGGGCGACGACGTCGGCGGCGGTCCGGATCACGCCTTCCCCGGCGAGGAACCCCAGCGCCAGCTCCTCGTCGTGCCCGGGCGTGCGCAGCGTCACCGACAACGCGCGGCCGTCCACCCGGATCTCGAGCGCGCGCTCGATCGCGACGGCGTCGTCGAACGTGCCACGCGAACGGCCGGTCACACGCGTGACCGGCCGCCGCTCCAGCATCGGGTCGCCGTTGCCCGGGCGTTCGTCCATGCCGTCCCCGCGCGCGCCCTCAGACCTTCACGTGCGCCGTGTGCGTCGCCAGGGTGCCGTCGGGGAGCGGCACGAGCGTGTAGTCGGCGAACATGCTCGGCGCCTCCTTCTGCATGATCCGCAGCACCTCGACCGCGACCTTGCGGATCTCGACCTCGGCGTGCTCGCTGCCGCGCAGCTCGATGAAGTGGCGCAGCGCGCGGCCGTTGGCGGTCACGAAGATCTTGGTCTCGGTCGCGTTGGGCAGCACCGAGCGCGCGGCCTGGCGCGCCATCTTGCGGCGCAGCGTCTTCTCGGGCACGTCGGTGAACCTGGCTTCGAGCCCGGCGACCAGCCGGTCGTAGCCGGCGCGCGCCGCGTTCACGGACTCGCACCAGATCGCGTGCAGGGCCGGGTCGTTCGCGATCACGTCGGGCTCGACGTAGTCGGAGTCGCTCTCGTCCACGTAGCGCTGCGAGAGCTGCGAGTACGAGAAGTG
>CAZIXL010000388.1:0-3898 GCA_964542885.1 uncultured bacterium | reverse complement strand
CGAGAACACCACGTGGGACCTCGTCGCCGACATCGAGCGCCTGCGCGAGCTGCTGGGCATCGAGCGCTGGCAGGTGTTCGGCGGCTCCTGGGGCTCGACCCTCGCGCTCGCCTACGCCGAGACGCACCCCGCGCGGGTGACCGAGCTCGTCCTCCGCGGGATCTTCCTCCTGCGCCGCCAGGAGATCGAGTGGTTCTACCAGCGCGGCGCGAGCGCGATCTTCCCCGACGCGTGGGAGGACTACCTCGCGCCCATCCCCGAGGCCGAGCGCCACGACCTCCTCGCGGCCTACCACCGCCGCCTCACGGGCGCCGACCCCGACGCGCGCCGCCGCGCCTCCATCGCGTGGAGCGTGTGGGAGGGCACGACGAGCAAGCTCCACGTCGACCCCGACATGGTGCGCCGCGTCTCGCAGGAGGACTTCGCCGACGCCTTCGCGCGCATCGAGTGCCACTACTTCGTCCACCGGGGCTTCCTGCGCAGCGACGCGCAGCTCCTCGAGGACGCGCACCGCATCCGCCACCTGCCCGCCGTGATCGTGCAGGGCCGCTACGACGTCGTCTGCCCGATGGAGAGCGCGTGGGCGCTGCACCGCGCCTGGCCCGAGGCCGATTTCGTCGTCTCGCCCGACAGCGGGCACAGCGCGTACGAGGCCGGCAACTCGCGCGCACTCGTCGCCGCGACCGACCGCTACGCGGGAGGTTGACCCGCGCGGGCGCCGGCCGCTCCCGCTGGCACAACTGACGGGAAACGCGTCCGCGGGTCGCGCATGCGGTTGCCCCGCTGTCGATCGACGCGGCTCAAGTGGCTCCCGGAAGCGTCGAGACTTCCCGTGAACCGTGGCTCCGCTTCCGGGTCGCCGAGTGCCGGCTGCCCGCGCCTCGCCGGAAATCACCGAACCGCATGCCCCCGAACCCGTCCCGCACGTCGAACTGGCGCCGGCTGCCCGAGTGGCTCGGCATCGCGGCGGCCGCCTACGCGGCCGCGAGCTTCGGCATGCAGCTCTCCACCGTCGCCGGCATGGTCTCGCCCGCCTGGCCCGCCACCGGCCTCGGCATCGCGGTCGTGCTGCGCCGCGGCCGCGGCTCGTGGCCGGCGCTCTTCGTCGGGCTCCTGTTCGCCGAACTGAGGGGTTCCGTTCCCGCCTGGACGATCGTGCTGAGCGCCGCCGGGGGCGTGCTCGAGGGACTCGTGGGCGCCGCCGTCTTCCGCAGCGTGCAGCAGCGCCGGGTGCTCGGGCGACTGCGGGACCCCGGCGGGTTCCTCGCGGGCGCCGCGGCAGGAGCCGTCGTGAGCGCCGCGATCGGGCCGACGAGCCTGTGGCTCGCGGGGGTCGTTCCGGACGCCGACTTCGCGCGCGTCGCCGGCACCTGGTGGGCGGGCGACGTCGTCGGGGCATGGGTGGTCGCGCCGGCGCTCTACTACCTTCCCGAGGCCCTCGCCGACCTGCGCCGCGGCGGCCCTCGCCGCGCGGCCGAAGTCGTGCTCTTCAATGCCCTCATCGCGTCGGCCGCGAGCTTCGTGTTCCTGCGGCTCGACGAGCTGCCGGTGGTGCTCGCGATGCTGCCGCTCCTGCTGCTCGCGGCGGTACGGTTCGACCGCTCGGGCGTGGCCATCACCGCCCTCGTCGTCTGCGGGTTCGCGATCGCGGGGACCGCGGCCGGAGCGGGCCCGCTCGCCGGCGACACGCCGGGCGACCGGACGGTCGCCACCATGCTGTTCCTGGCCCTCACCGCCTCGACCGGCCTGCTGCTCGGGGCGTTCGCCGGCCTGCAGCGGCTGCTGCTTCCAGCGCTCACGCTCATCACGGGCTGGATCCTGAGTGCCTGGCTGTTCGTCACGCTCGAGCACCGGCGGTTGCTCGAGCGCGACCGCGAACTCGACGGGCGCGTCGCGGCGGTCGAGACGGCGATCGGGCGGCGGCTCGACCATCACGAGGAGTTGCTGCGCGGGGCCATCGGCCTGCTGAACGCCTCGCACTACGTGTCGCGGGACGAGTGGAGCCTCTTCGAGTCGGCCATCGAGATCGAACGTCGCCACGCCGGCGTGATCGGGCTCGAGTTCGTGCAGGCCGTGCGGGGCGACACGCTCCCACGCTTCGTCGGCGAGTTGCGGCGCGAAGGGCTCTCGCCGCCGCGGCTCCTCGCCGCCGGCGTCGTGACGTCGCCCTCGGACACCCTGCTCCTGATCCGCTACGTGGCCCCGGAGACCGGCAACGCCGACCTGCTGGGCCGCGACCTGTCCGGGGATCCCGGCTTCCGCGAAGCGGCGTCGCGCGCCCGGGACCACGGCGGCTTCGGCATGACCCGGCCGTGCGTCCTCGAGGGCATGGGCGGCGGCCGCACGGGCTTCCGCGTCCTCGCGCCCTGGTACGGACCGGGTCCCGAGCCGCGGGACCGGCTCGAACGCCGGGAACGCCTGCGCGGCTGGGTCGTGGTGCCGTTCCTCTCGGATGCCTTCTTCCGGCAGATGCTCGCCGGTTTCGAATCCGACATCGGGCTCGAGGTGTGGAGCGGGGGGCCCGACGCGGGCGGCGTACGCGTGTTCGCCAGCGACGGCCACGCCGGCCTCCGCGCCGGGGACCTGCGCGTCACGCGGCGCCTGCTGCGGGGCGAGCCGTTCGTGTTCGTCTGGCACGCGCACGGGGCGCTGCTGGGCCGCGACTGGTCCTCGGCCATCGCCGGGATCGGCTCGGCGCTCTTCACGCTGCTGCTGGCCGGGCTCGTGCTGCTGGTGACGAGCACCGAGGAGCGGACGCGGCGCCTGGTCGAGCAGCGCACGTCGGAACTGAACGAGAGCCGCCTGGCCCTCGCGCGGCACGCCGACGAACTGAGCGCGGCCCGCGACGCGGCGCTCGAGGCAGGGCGCGCCAAGTCCGAGTTCCTGGCCACGATGAGCCACGAGATCCGCACGCCGATGAACGGCGTGATCGGCATGACGGCGCTGATGCTCGAAACCGACCTGACGCCGGAGTAGCGCGACTACGCGCGCACGGCGATGTTCTCGGCCGAGGCCCTGCTCGGGATCCTCAACGACATCCTCGACTTCTCCAAGATCGAGGCCGGCCGGCTCGACCTCGAGCGCGAACCGTTCGACCTGCGGGCGGTGGTCGAGGACGTGGCCGAGCTCATGGCGGTCCGCGCGAACGAGCGGCACCTGCACCTGTTCGTGCGCATCGCGCCCGGCACGCCCGAGCAAGTGGTCGGCGACGCCGGCCGCCTGCGGCAGGTGCTGCTCAACCTGGTCGGCAACGCCCTCAAGTTCACCGAGCGCGGCCACGTGCGGGTCACGGTCGCACCGGAACCGGCGGGAGGGGGGCCGCACCGGCTGCGGTTCACGGTGGAGGACACGGGCATCGGTATCGAGCCCGGGGCGCAGGCCAAGCTGTTCGACAAGTTCCGCCAGGCCGACGCCTCGACGACCCGGCGCTTCGGCGGGACGGGGCTCGGGCTGGCGATCGTGAAACAGCTGACCGAGCTGATGGGCGGCGGCGTCGGGCTCGAGAGCCGCCCCGGCGAGGGCTCGACCTTCCACGTCTCGATCCCGCTTCCCGAAGCGGGCGCCGCGCCGGCGCCGGCGCCGCCCGTGGCCGGGCGCGTGCTGCTGCTCGAATCGTGCGACCTCGAGCGCGAGATCCTGGTCGAGCGGCTCGAGCAGATGGGACTCGCGGTCGAGGTCGCGCCCGGCGTCGAGGCGGCGCTCGCGCGGCTGGCGCCCACCCCGGGTGAGCCCGTCGACGTGGTCCTCGCCAGCGCCTGCGAGGCGTCGGGCGAGCTCGAGGCCGTCGCGCGGCGCGTGCGCGCGCTGCCGGGCGGGGCGCGGGTGTCGGTGCTGCTCATGGCGGCGCACGCGCGGCGCGGGGATGCGGACCGCCTCGCGGGCCTCGGCTTCGACGGCC
>CAZIXL010000387.1:0-3903 GCA_964542885.1 uncultured bacterium | reverse complement strand
CCACCACGTGGCCGCGGCGGTCGCCTTCGTCGTTGACGTCGTCGGAATAGTCCGACAGCTGCAGCGACACGCCGCCGCCGATCCGGTCGCGATGCCAGTCGGCCGCCAGGCGCGCGTTCACGAACGCGCTGTTGGTGCGGTCGCCGAGCACGCTCTCGGTGCCGAGCGGGTAGGCGAGCCGTTCGCCTTCGCGGTCCACGCGGGCGACGTCGCCCGAGAGGACGAGCGAGCGCAGCGGCGTGTACTGCGCGCCGAACTTCCAGTCCTTGCGCTCGGACGTGACGCCGCGCCCCGCGTCGTACACGTAGCGGCTCTGGTCGTAGCCGGCGGTGAGGTGGAACAGGCCGGGCAGCCGGTAGCTCAGGTTGCCGGCACGCGAGTCGAGGTTCACGTCCCGCAGTTCGAGCGCGAACGCGCTGCGCGGGTTCAGGGCGCCGTGCAGCTGGATCCGGCTGACCGCGAACCCCTCGTACACGTCGAAGGTCTCCTGGACGGCGGAGCGGTCGCCCTCCTCGTCCACGAAGATGTTGCCGACCTGCACGGTGCCGTGGAGCTGCGCCGCCCACGGCGTGGAGACCGCGGCGACGAGCATCAGCGCCGCCATCGGGATTGCCATCGTGTGCGTTCTCATGTCGGGCACCTTCCTAGTGACCGTGGCAGCCACGGACCAGGCAGCCCTGTGCCCGGACGGACGCGCCGAGGAAGAAGGGATTGTCGTAGGAGCCGTGAATGTCGGTGTGGCAGTCGTTGCAGGCCACGGCCGCCCACCGCGTCCCGTGCATCGGGTTCGACAGGTGGCGCGACGGGATCGAGTGGCACTGCGTGCAGAGCTGCTGGTGCGGCGGCTCGTACGGCTGCTTGAGCATGCGGGGCAGTGACGAACCGTGCGCGTCGTGGCACGACAGGCAGCCGCCCTCCTCGGTCGAGTGGTCGAGCGTGGCCTGGTGCTCGTAGGGGAACGGCCCGGCGAACTCCCCGTGGCACTTCAGGCAGACGCTCGTGCCGTTGAACGAGAGGTCGCGCGCCGTCTTGTCGAGCTTCAGGTGGCAGTCGCTGCACTTCACGATGCCTTCCTCGACCGGATGGCGGTACGGCCGAGCGAAGTCGGCAACCTCGCGGGTGTGGCACGACTCGCACAGCTCGGGCTCCGGCTTGCGCAGCAGCGAGGCTTCCTTCGCGCCGTGCACCTCGTGGCAGTTGCTGCAGGCCACGCCGTTCGCGGTGTGGACGTTGCGCTCGATCATGTTCTGCTGGTGCGAGTTCTCGTGGCAGCGGGTGCAGACCTGCACCTCGGCCAGGGCGCCCAGCTTCGCCGGATTGCCCATCGGGTTCTTCTCGGCGTCGTCCTCGTGCTTGGAAAGGTCGCCGTCGTGGCAGTCGGTGCAGGCGATCTCGGCCTTCACGCCGTCGTGCACCTTCCCGCCCCAGTGGGCCGAACCGGCCAGCGTCGCGTCCTCGCCTTCGTGGCACTCGAGGCAGGCCGCGCTCTGGCGAACGCGCTCCTGCTTGCTCGGGCCCGCGCCGGCCAGCGCGATCAGTATCGTCAGCGCCGCGCCGGCCGCGATCAGCAGGCGCAGCGGTCGCAGCGTGATCTCACGTGACATACGTTGTGCCCCCTGGCGACAGTGCCAGTTACGGACCGAATCCCTTCGCGCACCACGGGCCCGGCGTCATTCCTGAACTCCGGCGGACTGCATCCCGCGGTGTCGCGCTGACGTGAGGCTCGCGTCGGAGCAGGTCACGTCGTCCCTGACAGCATCGGGGCCTCGGCGCACGGATCACACGCGTTTCGACTTCGCGACCCGGCCCGTGACTCCCACCGACCACCTGATTCGTCGTGAGTGTCGGCTCGAAGATCCAGATTCGTTACACGGATTCGCTGGAACCTCGCCCGCGGATTCCAACTCGTGCGACACACTAGCGTGACGCGTGTTTACTGCAAGTAGACTTTAGTAGCATGGTCCATTGGGAGGCGTTCCCGCGCTCCGCGAACGCGTCGCGATGGCGAGCGACGGCGACCGTGCGACACAAATGCCGGCGGCTGCGCACGGACGTCGCGCGTGATCATGCGGGCTCGACGTCACCGCCCGCGGTCGACGAGCGCGGAGGGAACTGGTGCCGGGAGCAGGACTCGAACCTGCACGGGCCGAAGCCCAGCGGATTTTAAGTCCGCTGCGTCTGCCGTTTCGCCATCCCGGCGCCCTGCGCGGGGCGTACCGCGATCACGCGCAGCCCCGAAAGCCGACGCGCCCGGATCCCCTGCGGGAGGACCCGGGCGCGTGGTCGTTCGGGCGCACGCTAGTGGTCGGGTCCGTGCGCTCCCGCTAAGACGTCCATCACGTTCACGGCGGGGAACTTGGTCAGGAAGCCCTGCACCGTCCAGCCGAACAGGCCCAGGAAGCCGATCGTGACGCCCACCTCGGGCAGGCCGACCCACACCTGCTCCGCGTTGAGCGACGGCATCACCAGCACGTGCCGCTCGACCCAGATGCCCGCCAGCGCGATCAGCGAGAACGTCAGGAGGAGCATCGGGTTCGTCTTCGAGGTCTTGTTGAGCAGGCCGAGGAACGGGATCACGAACACCAGCGTGAACGCCGCGAACGACAGCGAGCGCCACGGCTCCTCGAAGCGCAGGAACACCCACCACGTCTCTTCGGGCAGGTTCGCGTACCAGATCGGCAGGTACTGCGACCAGAACAGGTAGCCCCAGAAGATGCACCACGCGAACAGGACCTTGCCGATGTCCCAGAACATGTTCGTCGTGATGTAGGCCTCGAGCCGGTACTTGGTGCGCAGCTGCGTGGCCATGAGCGCCGTCATCGCGATGCCGGTGATGAACGCGCCCGCGTACACGAACCAGCCGAACAGGCCGGTCACCCAGTTGGGCGTGAGCTCCATGATGAAGTCCCACGCGAGCACGGTGAAGAACACCACGAACGTCAGCGCCACCTGGGGCGCCTGGTGGGCCAGCTCGTGCTTCGCCCGCGCGGCCTCGGCCTCGTCGCCCTGCCAGTTCGCGGTCCGCTTCTCGTACTCCGCCTTCAGTTCGGGCGCCACGTACGGCTTGAGCGCCTGCAGGTCGCGGCGCAGCGAGTGGTGCACCATCTTGCGCGCCAGCCACCAGAAGAGCAGCGCGCCGCCGAGCGTGCGCACGTACAGGAACGGGACGTTGAGGAACGGCTGGATGCGCGGCTCGACGGCCTGCGTCCACGGCAGGTACTTCCAGATCCCGCCGACGAGCAGCACGACCAGCGTCGCGACCCCGACCGGCAGGTAGGCCGAGAACGACTCGGCGATGCGCACGATCGGGCCGCCCCAGCGGCCGTTCGCGAGCCGGTAGGCCGCGGTCAGCGCGAGCGCGCCCTCGGCGATGCCGAGGAAGTAGAGCGTGTTGATGGTCCACGAGCCCCACGCGCGCAGCGGGTTCGTGAGCATCAGGAACGCGAACGACGCGGCGCCGATCAGCAGGCAGGCGATCCAGATCATGCGCTTGCGCGCGTTCGGCTTGACCGGCAGCTTGCCGGCGATGTCGCGGAGAACGGCCTCGTGGCTCATCGCGGGCTGACCTTCTGCATGTGGCGGAGGTAGTGGATCACGTCCCACGCGTCGTGGGCCGAGAGCGCGTTGCCGTAGGACGGCATCACGAAGCCCCCGTACCGCATGTAGCTGTAGAGGTAGCCGTCGCTCCGCTTGCGGGTCGCCTCGGCGAGCAGGTCGGGCGGCGGCATGAAGAACGGGGCGACGGTGCCGTCGCCCGCCATCTTCATGCCGTGGCACGGCGTGCAGATCGTGTGGAACAACGTGTCGCCGCGCACGACGGAGGTCTCGGTGACCTCGTACGGATCGTGGATCCTGGGCGCCACGTCGTCGTACGGCGGCTGGCCGACGTAGCGGTCGCGGTCG
>CAZIXL010000386.1:0-3916 GCA_964542885.1 uncultured bacterium | reverse complement strand
CGATGCGGAACCCGCGGTTCACCTGGATCTCGCCACGGTCGTCCTGCCACGGCACGCGGAACATGAGCACGCGCTCGGGCTCGACGATGCGCTCGAGGATGTGCGCCGCCCGGTACTCCGGGTGACGGTCGAGGACCAGGCTCAGGGAGTCGACGACCTCGACGACGGCCTGGTGGAACTCGATCTCGGCGGGGTTCTTCGCCTTCACGCTCGCGACCACGTTCGCGACGTATTCCTTCGTGGTGTTGCTCCGGGGCGCAGCCCCGGCCTTCACGTCCGACACACCCATATGGACAGCTCCTTTCGTTCTCACTCCAGGACCCGGATGTTCCGCTTCTCGCAGATGTCCTTCAACTGCTTCGGCCACATCGTGACGCTCACTTCGCCCAGATGGGCCTTTCTCAGCAACAGCATGGCCGTCCGAGACTGACCGATGCCACCGCCGATCGACAGCGGAATCTGGTCGTTGAGGATGGCCTGGTGATAGGGCAGGTTCAGGAAGTCGAGCTGGCCGCTCAGCTCCAGCTGCTGGCGGAGCGTCTGCTTCGTGACGCGGACGCCCATCGAGGTCAGCTCGTGGCGCCGGCGCGTCACCGGGTTCCACACGAGGATGTCGCCGTTGAGCCCGTGCATCGGCTTGCCGGTGCCCGACACCGTCGGCGTGACCCAGTCGTCGTAGTCCGCGGCGCGCATCTCGTGCGGGTAGCCGTCGGCCAGCACCCAGCCGATCCCGATGATGAAGACCGCCGCGTGCTTCTCGGACAGGACGCGCGTCTCGCGCTGCTTGCGCGGCAGGTCCGGGTACATCTCGAGCAGCTCTTCGGCGTGCAGGAACGTGAGCTCGTCGGGCAGCTCGGGGCAGCGCGGGTCGCGCAGCTTCGGGAACTCCTGCAGCACGAACCGCTCCGCGCCCTTCAGCACCTTCCAGATCGCGCGGACGGTGGTCTTCAGGTACTCGAGGTTGCGGTCGTCGGCGGTGATGACCTTTTCCCAGTCCCACTGGTCCACGTACGCGCTGTGGTCGTGGTCGAGGAAGTAGTCCTTGCGGACGGCGCGCATGTCGGTGCAGATGCCTTCGCCGGTCTTGCACTCGAACTGGCGGAGCGCGAGTCGCTTCCACTTGGTCGCGGCCTGGACCACCTGGCCGTTCAGGCGGGGCTCGATGCCCAGCCCGCACGGGAACTCGATCGGCGTGCGCGACCCGTCGCGGTCGAGGTAGTCGTTCACGCCGCTTTCGCGCGTGACGATCAGGGGAACCTCGACGTGGAACAGGTTGAGCTCGCGACAGAGCCCGTCCTCGATGTACCGCTTCACCGCGTGGATGGCGTACTGCGTTTCCTTGGGGTCGAGCAGCGGGCGATAGTCGGTCGGGAGGATCTTCTCGACCTCTTCGTACGTGCTGATGCCCGGTCCCGCGAGATCGGCCTTCTTGCTCTCGATCATCGGGATTCCCTTTCGCAGATGCCGGAAGGCGCACCGTTCGGTGCGATCGGCGCGCCTGCGGCCCGAGGGAGCGAACACGGGCATGCCGCGTGCCGGATTTCGCGCGGCCCCACGTGCCCTGTGGAGTCGTCGCGAACTCGCGGCCCCGTCCGCGACAACCCGCGGCCCCGCATCGCGTTCGCCACCGCGACTGGCCCCGGTGCAGGCGGTGCGGCGCTGGCGCTCCGTGCCGGAAGGCATTCGGCGCCGAAGGGTCTTCGGCGGAGATCCTCCGTTTTCGACAGGCGCTCCCGACAGGTTGTCAGGAAGCGGGCAGCCGCGCGGCGGCGCCGACGCTCCACTCGCCTTCGCCGCAATGGCTCCGGGCGCGCGTAACCCGCGGCAAGGGCTGGCACATACCGTGCTGGACAGCTTCCTGTCATGCGCGGCCGCCCGCACCGGGCAAGACCGCGCGAGGAGGCGCTTATGCGCGAACTTCGCATCCACGGGCGAGGCGGGCAGGGAGCGGTGATCGCCTCCAAGCTCCTGGCCTCGGCCCTGTTTCTCGAAGGTCAGTCGGTCCAGTCCTTTCCGGCCTTCGGTGTCGAGCGGCGCGGGGCTCCGGTCACCGCGTTCCTCCGCCACTCGTCGAAGCCCATCCTGTTGCGCTGCGAGATCAGCGCCCCGGACGACCTGATCGTCCTCGACCCGACGCTGATCCAGGCGGTCGACGTGACGTCGGGGCTCAAACCCGGCGGCACGATCCTCGTGAACTCCGCCTCGCCGCCCACGGACTACCCCGAACTCGTGCGCCGATTCCGCGTGGCCACCGTCGACGCCTCGGGCATCGCGCAGCGGCACGGGCTCGGCTCGAAGACGCAGCCGATCGTCAACACGGCGATCCTCGGCGCGTGCGCCGCGTTCCTCGGCACCGTCTCGCTCGAGACCGTGTGCCGCGCGATCCGCGACGAGATCCCGATCAAGCCCGAGCACAACGTCGCGGCCGCCCGCGAGGCCGCCGCGTCGATCCGCGTCGAGGACATGCGCAAGGAGGCGAGCCATGCCTGAGCCCCGCCACCGCAAGCCGACCGCGGCCGACGCGCCGCCGGCCAGGCCGCCCGGACTCGCCGACCGCGTGCACGGCGCACCCGCCGTGGCCGTGTCGGACCGCAGCACGGCCGTGAACCCGACCGGCTCGTGGAAGTACATCCGCCCGCTGTTCCGCGACCGCGTCGCGCCCTGCAACCAGGGCTGTCCCGTCGGGATCGACATCGAGGCGTACATGAACCTCGCCCGCGAGAACCGCGTGGACGAGGCGATCGACGTGCTGCTCGCCGAGAACCCCCTGCCCTCGACGACCGGGCGCGTCTGCTACCACCCGTGCGAGACGGCCTGCAACCGCAAGTCGTTCGACCACGCGGTCTCGATCCACGCGGTCGAGCGCGCGCTGGGCGACAAGGCGCTCGAGCGGCCGCTGCCCAGGCCGGCCGCGCGCACGCGCCGCGAGCGCGTGGCGATCGTCGGCGCGGGCCCCGCCGGGCTGTCGGCCGCGTGGCAGCTCGCGCGGCTCGGCTACGGCGTGGTCGTGTACGAGGCCGAGGCCGAGCCGGGCGGCATCCTGCGCTACGGCATCCCCGAGTACCGGCTGCCCAAGGACGTGCTCGCGCGCGAGATCGACCGCATCCGCGCGCTCGGCGTCGAGTTCCGCTGCGGCGCGCGCGTCGGCCGCGAGATCACGTTCGGCGAGGTCGAGCACCACGACGCCGTGTTCGTGGCGACCGGCGTGCACAAGAGCCGCCGGCTCGGCGTGAGCGGCGAGCACCTGCCCGGCGTGCGCGCCGGGCTCGAGTTCCTGGCCGCGATCAACCGCGGCGAGCGACCGGAGATCGGCCGGCGCGTCGTGGTCGTGGGCGGCGGCAACACCGCGATGGACTGCGCGCGCTCGGCCGTGCGGCTCGGCGCCGAGGTGACGGTCCTCTACCGCCGTGGCCGCGCGGAGATGCCGGCCAACGCCGAGGAGATCGAGGCCGCCGTCTGCGAGGGCGTCGCGTTCGAATTCCTCGCCGCGCCCGATGCGATCCTGGGCGACGATCGCCGCATGCCGAAGGAGGCGATCGCCGGCGTCGAAGCCAGCTTCGGCGAGCGCGACCCCGAGACCAACGGCCTGCACGTGACCGGCGTGCGCTGCGTGCGCATGGCGCTCGGCGAGCCCGACGCGTCCGGCCGCCGGCGTCCCGAGCCCGTGCCGGGCAGCACGTTCGTGATCGACGCCGACACGGTGCTGACCGCGCTCGGCGAGGAGGCCGACCTGGGCTTCCTCCCCGAGGGGCTCGCCACCGGCGGGCACGTGGACTCGGGCCCGATGGGCGCCACGAAGCGGCCGCTCGTGTTCGTGGGCGGCGACCTGCTCGACACGCCGCACACGATCGCGTTCGCGCTCGGCTCGGGCAAGCGCGCCGCGATCGCCATCGACCACACGCTCCGCTCCCTGGCG
>CAZIXL010000385.1:0-3944 GCA_964542885.1 uncultured bacterium | reverse complement strand
GGTGCTTCGCCCGGAACTCGCGCGCGGCACGCGAAACGGCGGCATCGGGGTTCTTCACGTTCTGCGCCTCGTCCAGCACGAGCGCGCCCAGCTCGACGGACTTCCAGCGCTCGGCGTCGCGGCGCAGCAGCGCGTAGTTCGTGATCACCACGTCGTGCGCGCCGACCTCGGCCATGCGTGCGCGGCGGTCGCGGCCGCTGCCCAGCGCGAGCACGCGCAGGTTCGGCGTGAAGCGTGCGGCCTCGCGCTCCCAGTTGTGCATGACCGACGCCGGGCACACGACCAGCGCAGGCCCGGCCCCCGGGTCGCGCGCGCGCAGGCGCGCGAGCCAGACCAGCGCCTGCACGGTCTTGCCCAGGCCCATGTCGTCGGCGAGCACGCTGCCGAGGCCCATCTCGCCGGTCCACGACAGGAAGTCGAGCCCCTCGTGCTGGTAGGGGCGCAGTTCGCCCTGGAAGCCCGCGGGCAGCTCGACGCGCGGCAGGCCGCGGAAGCCCTCGATCGCCGCGCGCACGCGCGCCACGGTTTCGAGCGTCACCGGGTCGGCGCCGCCCGAGGCGAGCTGGTCGAGGCTCGCGCCGCGCGCCTGCGCGAGCTGCCAGGCGGTGAGCCGCTGCTCCTCGCCGTCCGCCTCGAGCCCCAGGTCGGCGAGCGCGGCCGCGAGCGCGTCCTGCGCCTCGGCCTCCTCGCGCCGCGCCCAGCCGCCGGCGAGGCGCACGAACGGGCGCCTGGCGGCGCGCAGCGCGGCGAGGTCGTCCTCGGTCAGCGCCAGGCCCTCGCTCTCCCACTCGGCGCGGATCGTGAGCCAGTCCACGCCCGACGAGAGCACGTTCATGCGCACGCGCACGGTGCGCACGCCCGCGAACAGCCGCCGCACGTCGTCGCTGCCGAACCAGGTCGCGTCGCGCGGGCGCTCGCGCCACGCCTCGAACAGCGCCTCGACGTTGCCGTCGTCGAGCCGCAGCCACCAGCCGGTCGCCGCGTCGGGCTCGGGGTTCACGCGATTGCGCCCGCGGCCGGCGCCGCGCTTCTCGAGCACGCGCTCGAGCCACGCCAGCGCGCCTGCGACGCGCGCGGGCCCGGGCACCTCGCGCCAGGGCTCGAGCAGCAGTGCGGGTTCGGGCGTCGGCGAGGGGGCCGCCGCGGCGACCGGCGCCGTTTCATCACCAGCCCCGGCCTCGCCCTCCGGCGCCGGCATCGCCTCGATCCGCCCGCCGCCGCCCGTCGCGCCCGCGCGCGTCCAGCCGCCCTCGGGCGCGTACTCGAACAGCTCGCGCCCCTCGCCCGCGGGATCGCCGGGCGCCCACGGCTCCGCCCCCGTGACCGCGAACACGCGCACCTGCAGCCAGTCGCTGCCGCGCAGGTCGAGCGCCACCACCGCGCGCGCGTCGAACGTGCGCGTGAGCGCCGACAGCGCCTGGGCCACCGCCGGGAAGCGCGCCGAGAGCCGGTCCAGCAGCGGGCCGTCCTCGCGCTTGAGCGGCACGCCCTGCATCTCGCCGAGCGTGCGCACGATGTCGGCGGGCGGCTCCTCGGTGATGCGGTGGAACGCGCCGTCGACGAGCGCGATCGACGGGTGCGCCGAGAGCGCCGAGCGCTCGGCCGGCCACACGATCGCCGAGCCCATGGGCTTCGCCGACCCGTCGGGCCACACCAGCGCCAGCGCGAGCCGCAGGTCGCCGCCCTCCGCGCGCGCCTCGAGCGTCAGCTTGAGGTCGTCGCCCTCGAGGTTCGCCTTCGCGCCGGGCCGGACGCCCGCACGCGCCGCCAGCCGCGCGGGCAGCTTGTCGCCCCACGCCACGAACGGCGAGCCCGCCGCGCGGTCGAGCAGCAGGTTCAGCTGCTCGTTCGACATCGGCACCGCGAAGCGCGGGTCGAAGAACAGGTTGGCCAGCTCGGGCTCGTGCAGCAGCCGCAGCAGCCGCACCTGCGGCGGCGACAGCAGCCGCGGGTCCATGCGCACCTGCGACAGCAGCTGGCCGAGCTGCGCGCCGCTGCGGCGTTCGTCGCGAAGCTTCGCGCTCGTGAGGCGCGCCTCGATCGTGACGCCGGGACCGGCGTCGCCGTCGGCCAGGCCGAGCACGACGCGCAGGTGGTGCGGCGGGCGCTGGTACGCGCCGCCCCAGTCGCTGATGCGCTCGACGACCGCCTTGCGCTCGCGTTCGAGGCCGCGCGCCTCGAGTTCGCGCTGGGCCAGGAAGGGCGCGAGCGCCTTCGGCACGCGGCCCGGCCGCTCGCGCTCGATCGCGTGCGCGAGCCGCCAGCAGCGCACGTCGGGATCGTCCTCGTGCGCGATGCTGCCCAGGTCGAGCGCGCCCAGCTCGGCGTGGGTGAAGCCGGCTCGCCGCAGCAGCGCCTGCGCGGCCTCGAGCCGCATCCACGAGCTGCCCGCCTCGCGCAGCGCCGTGAGCTGCGGCGGCGTGCGCTCGTCGCGCGAGCGGACGAGCGACGCCGGCACCGGCGGCACCTGGCCCGCGAGCTGGCGGCGCAGCGCCGCGGGCAGCAGTTCGCTCGTGCCGTCGGGCAGCGAGTCGTCGTCCGCCGCCGCGGCGAGCAGCGAGAGGCCCGTCGCGTACGCGTGCTTGCACACCGGCCCCGCCGGGCACGAGCAGAGCGGCTCGGCCGAGTCGTCGCCGAACGTCCAGCGCACCGCGTAGGTGCGCGTACCCCGCACGTTCGCCACCACCGCGCCGTGATCGAGCCGCGTGTTCCGCACGCGGCCGGCCAGCAGGTAGTCCTCGCCGCGCCCGCGCACGTACGACGGGAACGCGCGCAGCACCCGCGCGAGGTGCGTGAGCGCGTCGGCGGGCAGTTCGCGGATGACGGCGATGGGCAGGTCGAGCACGGGTCCTTCCGGCAGGTCGGCGAAACGCGGCGGCGAACCGGACAGGGTACGGGCCGCCCGCCGGTCCGACAAGCGGCGGGCCCGCCGGGGCGCGTGCAATCGGGTCTTTTCAGCCGCCGAGGCCGCGGGTAGCCTCCGACCTTTCCCCTCGACCGACCGCTCCTTTTCGCGCGGAGGCGTACCCCGTGGCCAGCGATCGCTACCCCGTCAAGCCGCACATCCAGCAGAACGCGCACGTCAAGACGCAGTCGCAGTACGACTACCTCTACCGTCGCTCGATCGAGGATCCGGTGGCGTTCTGGGCGGACCAGGCGCAGAACATCGACTGGTTCCATCCCTGGACCACGGTGTTCGACGCCGACTACGAGGAGATCGACTTCACGTGGTACTCGGGCGGGCGCCTCAACGCGTGCTTCAACTGCGTGGACCGCCACCTCGAGAAGCGCGGCGAGCAGACGGCGATCATCTGGGCGGCCGACGAGGCCGGCGTCTACCGGCACATCTCGTATCGCGAGATGAAGCACAACGTCTGCCGGCTCGCGAACGTGCTGCTCGCGCACGGCGTGCGCAAGGGCGACCGCGTGTGCATCTACATGCCGATGATCCCCGAGACCGTGTACGCGATGCTCGCCTGCGCGCGCATCGGCGCGGTGCACTCGGTGGTGTTCGGCGGGTTCTCGTCCGAGGCGCTGCGCGACCGCATCGTCGACGCGCGCTGCAAGGTCGTGATCACCGCCAACGAGGGCCTGCGCGGCGGGCGCAAGATCCCGCTCAAGTCGATCGTGGACCGCGCGGTCGAGGGCATGAGCATGGTCGAGAGCGTGCTCGTGGCGAGGCGCACCGAGCACGACGTGCCCATGCAGAACGGGCGCGACTGGTGGCTCGACGACGAGATGAAGCGCCAGCGCTCGACCTGCACCGTCGAGTGGATGGGCGCCGAGGACCCGCTGTTCATCCTCTACACGTCGGGCTCGACCGGGAAGCCCAAGGGCCTGCTGCACACGACCGGCGGCTACATGGTGTACGCCGCGCTCACGCACAAGCTGGTGTTCGACTACCACGACGGCGACGTCTACTGCTGCGCCGCGGACGTGGGCTG
>CAZIXL010000384.1:0-3946 GCA_964542885.1 uncultured bacterium | reverse complement strand
GCTGCTCGATGGGGTAGCCGCGGTAGCGCAGGATGCCCTTGTCGCCGTCGATGAACGTGATCGCGCTGCGGCAGGCGCCCGTGTTGCCGTAGCCGGTGTCGAGCGTCACGAGGCCCGACTGGCCGCGCAGCTTCTGGATGTCGATCGCCTGCTCGCCTTCGGAGCCCTTCACGACCGGCAGCGTGATGGTCTTGCCGTTGAACGCGAGCGTGGCCTCGTTCGTCGGCACGGTCTGGGTCGGCATTGGGTACCCCTCCACGGAGCGGACCACGAAAAAGGAAGAGCCGCCGCGACCCTCCGCTCCGGGGCGCGGGACCTCGTTGGATTCGGACTGCGGGCCTCCGTCCACCCCGTGCGCGGGCGAACGGGCGCAGTGTAACAGGGAACCCGCAAGACGACCCGGGTATCGGCCCGCCGCAGTCTGGACCTCCAGCCCCGAAACCCACCATGGTCCGATGGGGGTACGCGGCCCCGCGCGCACCGCGCGGGGCCGCGACCGCCGGCGAATCAGTGGCGCACACCCGCGGGCGGGGCCGGCTCGTGTCGCTCCGTCTCCGGAGCCGTGGCCTCCGCGGGAGTCGCCGCGGCGGGGGCCGGTGCGGCCGGTGCGACGACGTACGCCTGGAGCCCGTGCTCGTGCACGAGCCGGCCGCCCGCGTCGGCCGCACGCGCCACGAGCCCGGTCGCGACCGCGAACGCCACGAGGAACGCGGCGTACAGGCCGATCCGCAGCGCGTCGGGCACCGTGCGGCGCAGCCAGAGCGGCGCCAGGTAGAGCGCCGCGTAGACGAGCGTGAGGAGCGTGAACACGTTCCTCACCAGCGTCCCGAGCGCCTCGTGCCGGAGGATCGCCCCCTCGAGCGCCTTCGACTTGTCGACCAGCTGGCCCGCGGCGTGGCCGCTGTCGACCGCGAACCAGGCGGCCAGCGTGCCCAGCACCATCGTGAGCAGGGCCGCGCCCGCCCACGTCCGCCACGCGCCCCGCGCGAACAGGCTGGCGAGGAGCAGCAGCGGCGTCACCAGCAGCAGCACCACCGGGAACATGACGATGGCCGGGTGGATGCCGTCCCAGCCGGGAAGACCTGGAAAGCCGACCATGGAACACCTCGCTTTCCGGCCGCGCTCACGCGGGCCGCAGGAACCTCGCCGTATCCGTGAAGCAGGCCGGGCACTTCGTGTACTCGTGCGAGGTCGTCACCCGGCCGCAGTAGGGGCAGACGTGCAGCGTCGCGAACGGGGGATGCTGGTCGAGCCGCGCCCGGGCGTCCTCCAGCAGTGCGAGATGCGTGCGCTCGGCGCCGAGCGCGAGCGTGAGCGCCCGGACGGCCATCGATTGGCCGTCCGCGCGCGCCCGGGCGAGCAGCGCCGGGTACCAGGTTTCGACCTCGCGCCGCTCGAGCGCGATCGCGGTCTCGAGGTTGGCGCCCGTGGTGCCGATCGTCAGGCGCTCGAGCAGCGCCCGCGCGGGCTGGCGGTTGTACGCGATCGCCTGCACGAACCGCCGAGCGTGCACCGACTCGGCCAGCGCGCACGCGCGGAACAACCGCGCGACGCCCGGCTGCGAATCCGCCACGGCCTGGCGGGCGAACGCCGTGTAGCGCTGCGCGGCGTTCGTCTCGTTCGCGAACGCCTCCTGCAGGTTCGCGGGCGTGCCCTGGATCTCGGGCGTTTCGGGCACCGCCGGCGCGACCGGAGCAGGCGGCGCCGGGGCCTTGCGCGGCGCGCGCCCGTCCGTGGCGGCCGCCGTGACGACCAGCCCCAGCGCCACGAGGAACGCCGTCGCGAGCACGCGCCGCCGCATCGCCCGGGACGGGCGAAGGTGCGACAGGAACATGGAGCTCGCCTCCTTTCCGCGTGAGGCGGGAAGGCGAGCGGCGTCCGGAGGCTCACGAGCGACCGGGCGCCGCGCTCCGCCTCACCGCGGAAAACGCTAGCACCCGCCCCGGCGAGCGGCGAGGGCCGGCGGCCGCCGTTCCCCGGCGCGAGCACGCGCACCGCGAGGGCGGTGGTAAGGTGCCGGGCCGTTCGCACACCCCCACAGCGTCCGAGGTCCGACATGTCCCCACGCCGCTTCGCCTCACGCGCGCTGGCCCTCGCCGGCGCCCTGCTGTTCGCCGCCACCGCGTTCGCGCACGCCCCGGGAGAGGAGGACGGCCCCGATCCGCGCGCGCTCGGCCCGTCGTCGGGCGGCGCGACGCCGTCGGTCTCCCAGGACGGGAGCTGGGACGTGAACCACCCGCCGGGGCCCCTCCACGAAGCGCCGCTCGACGTGCGCACCGGCACCTGGATGTCCGTGGACGTGAGCCCGGACGGGCGCGAGCTCGTCTTCGACCTGCTGGGCGACCTCTACCTGCTGCCGATCGGGGGCGGCGAGGCGAAGCGCCTGACGAGCGGGCTCGCGTGGGACGAGCAGCCGCGGTTCAGCCCGGATGGGCGCTCGATCGCCTTCACGAGCGACCGCTCGGGCGGCGACAACCTGTGGATCATGGACCGCGACGGCGCGCACGCCCGGGCGGTGACGAAGGAGTCGTACCGGCTGCTCAACAGCCCCGCCTGGACGCCGGACGGCCAGTACCTCGCGGGCCGCAAGCACTACACGTCCACCCGCTCGGCGGGCGCGGGCGAGATCTGGCTCTACCACCGATCGGGCGGCGAGGGCGTGCCGATGACGGCGCGCCGCACCGACCAGAAGGACGAGGGCGAGCCCGCCTTTTCGCCGGACGGCCGCTTCCTGTACTGGAGCATGGACGCCACGCCGGGCACGCGCTTCGAGTACAACAAGGATGCGAACGGCCAGATCTACGTGATCCAGCGCCTCGACCGCGAAAGCGGCGAGATCCGCACCCTCGTCGGCGGCCCCGGCGGCGCGATCCGCCCGACGCCCTCGCCCGACGGCAGGCGGCTGGCGTTCATCCGCCGCATCCGCGGCACGAGCGTGCTGCACGTCATGGACCTCGATTCCGGGATCGAGCACCCGCTCTACGCGCCGATGGAGCGCGACCTGCAGGAGTCGTGGGCGGTGCACGGCGTCTACCCGGGCATCGCCTGGACGCCCGACTCGCGTGAGCTCGTCTTCTGGGCGAAGGGCGGGCTGCACCGCGTGGACGCCGCCACGCGCGTGGCGCGCGACGTTCCCTTCCACGTGCGGGACTCGCGCGAGCTGGCCGAGACCGTGCGTTTCACGACCCGCGTCGCGCCCGACTCCATGCACGCGCGCATGCTGCGCTGGGTCTCGGTCTCGCCGCGCGGCGACCGGGTCGTGTACTCGGCGCTCGGCCGGCTGTGGGTGCGCGACCTGCCCGCGGGGCGGCCGCACCGGCTCACGCGGCAGGAGGAGGACTGGGAGTTCTACCCGTCCTGGTCGCGCGACGGGCGCAGCATCGTCTACGTGACCTGGAACGACCGCGCGCTCGGCGCCGTGCGGATCGCCGACGCCGCCAGCGGGCAGGGGCGGGTGGTGACGCGCCAGCCCGGCCACTACGTCGAGCCGGTGCTCTCGCCGGACGGCCGCACGGTCGTCTATCGCGCGATCGCCGGCGGCTACCTGTTCTCGCCGGCGTGGGGTTCGGAGACGGGCCTCTTCGCGGTGCCGGCGGCCGGCGGGGCTGCGAAGCGGCTGCGCGCCTCCGGCACGCAGCCGCAATTCGGAGCGACGAGCGACCGCGTGTTCTTCACCGACGTGGCCGGTGACGACGAGGACCAGCGCTCGCTCGCGAGCATCGGGATCGACGGCACGGACGAGCACGTGCACCTGAAAGGCGTCTTCTTCACCGAGGCGAAGCCCTCGCCGGACGAGAAGTGGCTCGCCTTCCGCGAGAAGTACAAGCTCTGGGTCGCGCCCTTCACGCGCGCCGGGCGGCCGTACGACGTGGGCCCGGGCATGCGGGACCTGCCGGTCCGGCTGCTCTCGCGCAACGACCTGCCGATGAACGACCGCTACCCCGAG
>CAZIXL010000383.1:0-3951 GCA_964542885.1 uncultured bacterium | reverse complement strand
GTCATCGGGCTCAACGCGGTGCTCGACCCGCTGCTCATCTACGGTGTCGGGCCGTTTCCGAAGCTCGGCGTCGCGGGCGCGGCGCTGGCGACCGTCGCGGCGCAGGGCGTGATGTTCGCGCTCTACGCGACGCTCGCGCTGCGCCGCCACCCGTCGCTGCCGCTCGCCCGCCGCGCGCCGGGGCCGCCGGTGCGCGTGCTCGGCCTCGCGAAGGTCGGTCTTCCGGCCGCGGCGATCGGGCTGCTCTTCTCGGCCGTCTACCTCGCGTTCACGCGCTCGGCCTCGGCCTGGGGCCCGGCCGCGGTCGCGGTCGTGGGCATCGCGAACCGGGTCGAGGCCATCCAGTTCGTGGTCTCGGGCTCGATCGGCTTCGCCGCCTCGACCCTGGTGGGGCACGCGCTCGGCGCGGGCGATCCCGCGCGCGCGGTCGCCGTGGTGCGCACCGGCCAGCGCTGGGCGGGCGGCTTCGCGCTCGTGCTGACCGCGCTGTGGCTCGCGTCGCCCCGGGCTTTCCTGGCCATGTTCACGCAGGACCCGCAGGTGTTCGCGCTCGGCGTGCCCTACGTGCGCGTGCTGGCGCTGGCGCTGCTCGCGACCGGGCTCGAGATCGTCACCGCCGAGGCCGTGATGGGCTCGGGGCACACGCTCGCGGTGTCCTGGGTCTACACGGCGTTCTCGCTCGTGCGCATCCCGCTCGCGTTCCTCGTGCCCGCCTGGACCGGCGGCGGGCTGCAGTCGGTCGCGTGGCTCATCGTGGTCACGTGCGTGCTGCGCACGGTCGCGATCCTCGCGTGGGTCGCGCGCGGCACCTGGAAGCGCGGCCTCGCGCACGAGCTGCGCGGCCGCGAGCCCGCCGCCGCCTCGGACGCCGGCGCGGCGGTGTAGCCGGGAGACGCGCAGCGCCGGGTCCGTGCGGGGCCCGGCGCTTGCCTTCGGGGACGGCGCGGGTCAGCCGCGCGCGCCCACCGCCTGCTCGTGCAGGCAGGTCTCGGCCTGGAACGGCTGCGCGAGCTTCGCGTAGTCGCGCCAGTGCAGGTGGACCAGCTCGTGGTGCGTGCCGGCTTCGAAGTACAGGTCGGGCTCGCGCGCGAGGCAGCGGTCGACGTACATCGGCAGCCCGTACAGGTGCCCGAACGGCGGCATCGAACCCAGCTCGCAGTCGGGGAAGAGGCGCGTCAGCTCGGCCTCGTCCTCGAGCCGGGTGCCCGCGCGTCCCGTCGCCGCGCGCACGGCGTTGGGGTCGTAGTGCCGCGAGGCGGGCAGCACCACCATGAAGTCCTTCCCGCGCTCGTCGCGCAGCACGAGCGTCTTCGCCAGGCGCTTGCCCGTCACGTGCGCGTTGTGCGCCACCTGCTGCGCCGTGTAGGCCTTCGGGAAGGTGATGACGTCGTGACGCACGTCGTGGCGGTCCAGCAGCTGCCGGAGGCGTTCGACGATGGCCATGGCGATCCTCCTTGCGGACGGCGCCGGCCGGGCAGGTCGCATGTGCGACGAGGGTCGACGCCGGTGGTTTCCGGACGTCGGACGATCTCCTCGGGGTGAGCCGCCCCGAGGCGGCTTCGGTTCACTTCCTGCGCACGGCCAGTCTACGCCCCGGCGGCGTGCGCTCGCGAGGCCGGGATCGATGGGCGCCGTGCGGATGGACCCGGCGGCCCACTGGCGGCGTGCGGAACGCCCCTCTAGACTGCCTGCCGCATCCCCGTTCGAGCCCACAGGAACCCGCATGCACTACCGCTACGTCATCGTCGGCGGCGGCCTCGCCGCCGCTTCGGCCATCGAGGGCATCCGTTCGCGCGACGCGGACGGGGGGATCCTGCTGTTCTCCCGCGAGAACCACCTGCCGTACCGGCGCAACCCGCTCTCGAAGGACGCGTGGGAGCCCGGCTTCGCGCTCGACCGGCTGGCGATCCACCCCGACGGCTACTACGACGCGATGCGCGTGGACGTGCGCCTGCGCCGCGAGATCGTCGAGCTGGACCTGGACCACCGCGTGCTGTGGGACGAGCGCGGCGAGAGCGTGGGCTTCGACGAGGTGCTGTTCACGATGGGCTGCCGGCCCCGCCGCCTGCACGCGCGGGGCGCGGACGAGTCCCCGAACGTGCGCTACTTCCGCGACCTCGAGGACTTCCTCGACACGCGCCGGCGCGTGGAGCTGATCCAGCACGTCACGCTCGTCGGCGGCGGCTTCGTCGCGATCGAGCTGGCGGGCACGCTGCGGCGCCTGGGCAAGGAAGTGACGCTGGTCTTCCCCGAGGAGTGGCCGCTGCACCGCCTGTTGCCGCGTTCGCTCGGTCTCGGCCTCGTCGACGTGCTGCGCGACATGGACATCGAGACCGTTTCCGGCGAGACGCTCGTCGAGATCCGCGAGTCGACCGGCTACGTGCGCGCGCGCACGCACGGCGGCAACGAGCTCACGACGCAGCTCGTGATCGTCGACCAGGGCAGCGAGCCGCAGGTCGAGCTGGCCGACGCGGCCGGCCTCGACACCGACGACGGCATCGTCGTGGACGAGTACGGCCGCGCCTCGCGTCCGCACACGTGGGCCGCCGGTGACGTGGCCGAGTTCCCGTACCTCGCGCTCGGACAGCTCATGCGCGTCGAGGGCGCCGACCACGCCGAGCACCAGGGCCGGCTCGTGGGCGAGAACATGGCCGGCGCGGAGCGCGTCTACGATCACCTGCCGCTCAAGTGGTTCCGGCTCGACCACCTCGAGTTCGAAGGCGTGGGCGAGCTGAACGCGCGGCTCGACAGCGACGAGGTGTGGATCGAACCCGGCCGCGAGGGCGTGATCTTCTACCTGAACGAGGACGTCGTGCGCGGCGTGATGCTGTGCAACGTGCACGACCGCCTCGACTGGGCGCGGGCCCTGATCCGCCGCGGGCAGCCGATGTCGTCGGCCGAGCGTGCGGCGCTGCTGCAGGTGAAGGCATGAGCGTTCGCGGCCGCGCGCGCGTCGCCGGCGGGGCGTGACGCCGTGAAGCACGGCCTGCCCGCGCGGATGCTGGCCGGGCTCGCGAGCGGCCTCGTCGCGGGCGTCGCCGCGCACCTGCTGTGGGGCGGGCAGCCCGGGCTCGAGCGGTTCGTGAAGCTCGTCACCGAGCCGGGCGGGAAGATCTTCCTGCGCCTGCTGTTCATGCTGGTGATCCCGCTCATCCTGTCGGCGCTCGCGCTCGGCGTCGCCGGGCTGGGCGACCTGCGGAGCCTGGGGCGGATCGGGCTCAAGACGTTCGCCTACACCGTCGCGGTCTCGCTGATCGCGGTGATGATCGGCGTCGCGACCATCGACCTGGTGCGCCCCGGCGAGGGCCTGTCCGACGCGCTGCGCGCGAAGCTCTCGGCGCAGGCCGGCGCCGCGCCACCGGCGGCCCCGGCGGCGGGCGCGAGCGGCGCGGACTTCGTGGTCGGCCTGGTGCCCAACAACCCGATCCGGGCGATGGCCGACGGCGACATGCTCGCCGTGATGGTGTTCGCGCTCTTCCTGGGCGTCGGGCTCGCGCTCACGCGCACCGGGCCCGCGCGCCGCTTCGAGGACGTGCTGCAGGGCGTGTACGACACGGTCATGCGGCTCCTGGGCCTGGTGCTCGAGGTGGCGCCGCTCGGCGTCGCGTGCCTGCTCTTCACGCTCACGGCCCGGCTCGGGCTCGAGGTGCTCTGGCAGCTCGGGGCGTACGTGCTGGCCGTGGTCGCGGCGCTCGCCGTGCACCAGTTCGTCGTCTACTCGGCGTCGGTGGCGTGGCTCGGCGGCATGAGCCCCGTGCGGTTCTTCGCGGCCGTGCGGCCCGCCATGCTCACCGCGTTCTCGACCGCCTCGAGCAACGCGACGCTGCCCACCTCGCTGCTCGTGGCCGAGCAGGAGCTGAAGCTGCCGCGCCACGTGAGCCGCTTCGTGCTCACGCTGGGCTCGACCGCGAACCAGAACGGCACCGCGCTGTTCGAGGGCGTGACCGTGCT
>CAZIXL010000382.1:0-3955 GCA_964542885.1 uncultured bacterium | reverse complement strand
GAAGCCGGCGTTGCGCGCGGCCCCGGGCGTGAGCGGGCGCGCGCCCGCGGCGCGCAGCACCTGCCAGTTCGCGCCCGGCGCCGGCAGCTCGTCGCCGCCCGGCGCCGCGAGCACGATGACGCCGCGCCAGTCGCGGCCGGCGAGCGCGGCCTCGAGCGCCGCGACCGTGCGCGGCAGGAAGCGCTCCTGGCGGTAGCAGGGGATCACGACGCCGAGCGTCATCGCCGGCCCCCGCGCGCGTCCGCCCCCGCCGCGGCGCCCGGCGTGAACGTCGCGAGGCCCAGCACCTCGTCGTAGACGCCCTCGAAACCGTTCACGACGGCCTGCCAGTGGTAGTCGCGGCGCACCCGTTCGCCCGCGGCGCGCCCCAGCCGCATCGCGCGGTCGGACTTGCGGTGGAACAGCTCGAGCGCCTCGGCGAGCGCGGTCACGTCGCCCGGCGGCACGAGCCAGCCGTTCTCGCCGTGCTCGATCACCTCGGGCACGCCGCCGACGGCACTCGCCACCACGGGGCGCGACCGCGCCATGGCCTCGAGCAGCGCGAGCGGCAGGCCCTCCCACTTCGACGGCAGCACGAACGCGTCCGCGGCCGCGAGCAGCGGCCCCGGGTCGTCGAGCGAACCCAGGAAGTGGACGCGCGACTCGATCCCGAGCTGCCGCGCGCGCTCCTCGAGCGCGCCCCGCAGCGAGCCGTCGCCGGCCACGGCGAGCGTGAAGTCGAGCCCGCGCTTGCGCACCTCGGCGAGCGCGTCGAACAGCACCGCGTGCCCCTTCTGCTCCTCGAGCCGCGCGAGCACGACCCACAGCGGCCGCATGAGGGCGGCGCCGAAGCGCTCGCGCCATTGCCGCGCCCCCGGCAGCTCGGCGGCCTCGTCGGGCAGGTCGGCGCCGTTCGGCACGACGCGCACGCGCGCGCGCTCCACCTCGTAGTCGCGCACGAGCGTGTCGGCGACCGCGCCGCACACGGCCGTCACGGCGTCGGCGCGGGCCAGCTCGTCGCGCTTGAGCGCGCGCTGCGGCGCCGAATGCGCCTCGCCCACGATGTGCTCGGTCACGACCAGGTGCGGCACGCCCGCGGCGCGCGCGAGCGTCGCGAGGTAGCGGTCCGCGGCGGGCCACACGTGGTGCACGTGCAGCACGTCGGGCTTCGTGCGCCGCAGGCGCCGCCAGGTGCCCACCATGCCCGGCAGGTCCCAGCGCGAGTCGACCTCGGCGACGCGCTCGACCTCGAGCCCGCGTCCCGCGAGCGCCGCCGCCAGCTCGTCGAGCGCGGGCGCGGGGCTCAGCCAGACGCGCACGGCGAAGCGCTGGGCCGGCAGGCGGGTCGCGAGTTCCCAGACGACCCGTTCCGTTCCGCCCACGCTCCGCCCGCTCTCGGCGAGCAGCAGGTTCACGCGCTTCGCGGTCGCGTCCCGGTGAGCCATTCGTAGGCCTTCAGCAGTTCTCCGGCGTTGTGCTCCCAGGCCATCTGGGCCAGGAAGCGTTCCCGGTTGTAGGCGCCCATGCGGGCGCGCAGGCCCGGATCGGCGAGCAGCACCTCGATCTTCGTGGCGAGATCCGCCACGTCGTCGGCCCGTGCGTAGAGCGCGCCTTCACCGGCCGAGAAGCGGTGTTCGCGCAGGTCGTAGCAGACGACCGGCTTCGCGCAGGCCATGTACTCGAGCACCTTGTTCATCGTGCTCACGTCGTTCAAGGGATTCTTCGGATCGGGGCTCACGCAGACGTCGGCCGTGGCCAGCACGCGCTCGACCTCGGCGTCGGGCACGCGCCCCGTGAACTCGCAGTCCGGCTCCAGGCCCAGTTCCCGCACGAGGGCCCGGAGCTCGTCGAACGAGTCCCCGGCGCCGATGAACGTGAACGCGACGTCGCGGCGGCGGCGCTCGTGCACCAGCACGCGCGCGGCGCGCACGAGGTGGTCCACGCCGTCCTGGGGCGCCATGACCCCGAGGTAGGCGACGAGGAAGTCACGCCCGCGCCGCAGGAGCGGGTCCGGCTCGCGGATCGTCCCGAAGCGCTTCCGGCTGGGCCCGCTGCGCACGACCCGGACCTGCTCGGGGCGCTTGCCGCCGCGGGTGAGCGCGACCTGGCGGTACGATTCGTTCGTCGAGACCACCAGGTCGGCGGTGCGGAACTGCATGCGCTCGAGCCACTGCAGCACCCGGTGCGGCAGCGACCCCGAACGCGAGGCGCCGAATCGCGAGAGGTAGAGTTCCGGGCACAGGTCGTGATGGTCGAAGACGAACTTCACGCCCATGGCCTTGAACGGGAGCGCGATGAGCCAGAACGTGTCGGGCGGGTTGGCGGTGTGGATCACGTCGAAGCCCCGGCGCACCGACACGCGCAGCGTGAGCCAGAACGTCTGCAGCCAGCAGTACAGGAACTCCCAGGCGTAGCTGGCGAACCCGCTCGTCGCCGGCGGGGCCGGGTAGCGCCAGATGTGGATGCCGTCCAGCTCCTCGTAGGGCGCGCTGCCGCCGTCGCCCATCGGACAGATCGCGGACACCTCCCAGCCGGCCGACTTCAGCGCTCCCAGCTCCATCCAGACGCGCCGATCGAACGGCAGCGTGAGGTTCTCCGAGAGGTGCAGCAGCCTACCAGGCGAGGCCATGGTACTCCCCGGCCGTGACCGTCTCGCGATCCACGGCCGCGACGAGGTCCACGACCACCTGGCCCGGGCGCAGCCTCGGACCGATGCCGCGGTACTCCGTGGAGCGGTTGCCGATGACCAGCAGCTCGCTGCCCGCGAGCACCTCGTCCATGGTGGCGCGCAGGCGTTCGGGCAGGTAGGGCACCTCGTGTTCGACGAATCGCCGGTTCGCGCCGAGGACCCGCTCCATGTCGAGGTTCGGGTCGTGCAGGAGGATGCCGTAGCCCTTGCCCACGAGCGTCCCGATGACGCGCAGGATGGGGCTCTCGCGGAGATCGTCGGTCCCGGCCTTGAACGACAGGCCCAGGAATCCGAGCCGGCGCCGGCCCTGCTTCTCGATGAGCCGGATCGCCTCCTCGACGTGGGCGTCGTTCGAGCGCGCGATGTTCTGCAGCACGGGCAGCTCGAGCCGGTGCTCGCGCGAACGCGCGGTGATCGCCCGCAGGTCCTTCGGCAGGCACGAACCGCCGAACGCGAAGCCGGGCCGCAGGTAGTAGGGCGACAGGTTGAGCTTCGTGTCCTTCACCATGATGCGCATGACTTCGTGGCTGTCGATGCCCTCGCGCTTGCAGATGCGGCCGAATTCGTTCGCGAACGCGACCTTGAGCGCATGGAAGGAGTTGTTGACGTACTTGAGCATCTCGGCGACGGGAATCGAGGTGACCACGAGCTCGCCGCCGATGTCGGCGTAGAGTGCCTCGAGCGCCCGCCCCGAGCGCTCGCAGCCGGCGCCGATCACCGTGTACTCGGCGCCGAAGAAGTCGGCGACCGCGGTCCCCTCGCGCAGGAACTCCGGGTTGTAGGCCACGCCGAAATCCACGCCGGCACGCCCGCCGGAGGCGCGCTCGATCTCGGGCGCCAGCCGGGAGAGCACGGAGCCGGGCAGCATCGTGCTGCGCATCACGATGGTGGTGAACTTGCCGGTCGAGCGCAGGGCGCTCCCGACCTCCGCGCACGCGCGCGCGACGTGGCCCAGGTCCAGCGAGCCGTCCTCCGCCGAGGGCGTGCCGACGCACACCAGCACCACGTCGGCGCCGGGCAGGGCCTCGCGGACGTCGGTCGTCGCGGACAGGCGGCCAGCCGCCCGCGACTCGGCGATCAGCGCGGACAGGTCCTTTTCGACGATGGGGCTCTCGCCGCGCTCGAGGCAATCCACCTTGTAGCGGTTGGTGTCCACCCCGACGACCGTGTGCCCGCGGCTCGCGAGGCACGCCGAACACACCGAGCCCACGTATCCCAGTCCCACGACCACGACCTGCATGGATCATTCCTCTGCGCCCCGCGCGGGGGTCGCGGCTTGGCGGGCTT